>DASWUW010000697.1:0-3706 GCA_036406335.1 Trebonia sp. | reverse complement strand
CGTCCCCGTCCCCGTGCAGCAGCACGAAGGCGGTCGCGACCGCGGTCCCGGCGGACGGCACCCGGCCCGGGCAGGCCCGCCGGGCATCCGCCAGCAGCACCTCGGCCGCGCCGAGGTCGCCCGCGACGCTGGCGGCACGGTAGGCGGCGGCCGCGAGCCGTTCCGCCCGGCCCGCGTCGCCGCGCTCCGGCGCCGCGGGCTGATCCTCCGGGTGCCGGGCCAGGGCCAGGCGCGCCCGGCGCGCGTCGCCGTCCGCCGCCTGTTCCAGCACTGCCGACCGAACGAGCGGATGGGTGAACCCGATCCGGCCGGCGCTCTCGTCTACCCGGGCCAGACCCGTCTGCTGGGCGAGGGCGAGATCACCGATCGCGGCCGGTCCCCCGGCCGCCCGTAGCACCCCGAGATCGCCCGTGCCGTCCAGCGCGGCCAGCAGCAGCAGGTAACCCGCCGTCGCGGGCAGCGCGCGGACCCGCGCCGCCACCTGCGCCCGCAGCCGCCCGCTGACCGCAGCGGGAGCAGCAGCTGGTTGAGGGCGGCGAAGCTCACGTCCTCCTGCTCCGCGCCCGCGGACCGCAGTACGCGCAGGCCGGCGAGAGTGGCGGTCTCTTCCGCGGCGTCGAGCAGGGCGGTCTTGCCGACGCCGGGCTCCCCGGAAAGCAGCAGGGCCGCGCCCCGCGCCGGCAGCTTGGCCAGGAAGGCCCCGATCACCGCCAGGTCCTGGTCCCGCCCCACCAGCTCGGGCGACTGACGCACCCGGCCAGCCAGCGGAAAGGCAACCTCGAGCACGGTCATCGGGCCGCACCGCGGGCCGGGGTGGCGCCGTAGCGGGGTGATCCGGCACCGGGGCTCCCCTCGGGGAGGCGGCTGAGCGGGCTAGGGTTTACATGGCCTTTCATGACCGGTGTCCTCTGCGCTGGTCCGTTTACTGCTTGCTCTCAGCCAAGCAGCGCCGTCTCGCGGTGAACACGCAGAAACGGGTGCGGAACCGGTGGCGGAACTGCCGGTCCGAGGACTGACTGCGGGTGACATAATTCGGCTGTGACTGAACTGACGGTGTCGGTCAGCGCGGAAGACGGCCCGGGGG
Organism: Trebonia sp.; assembly: GCA_036406335.1. Taxonomy (GTDB): domain Bacteria; phylum Actinomycetota; class Actinomycetes; order Streptosporangiales; family Streptosporangiaceae; genus Trebonia. The sequence goes on along the minus strand of DASWUW010000697.1, from coordinate 2,622 downwards.
GTTCCCGCACGGTAGTGCGGCTGGTCGGCGAGGCCGACGTCACCACCCGGGCGCTGGGCGATATCCTGCGCGCGGAAACCGCGAAGAAACCCCGGCTGCTCCTGGTGGTCGCAGCCGGGCTGACGTTCATCGACTCCGCCGCGCTGCATGCCATCGTGCAGGCCCACCAGAGGCTGCGCGCCGACGGCGGCGTGCTGGCGCTGGTCAGCCCGAGCCCGGGGGTGGCCCGGGTGCTCCAGCTGTCCGGCCTGGACCAGATGATCCCCGTTCACGCCAGCATCGAAGAGGCGGACGCGCCGTGATCTCCGGCGGTCACACCCGGCCGAGGTAGCGCCATACGTAGAAGACCGTGCGGCCGGAACGCACCCGGTCGGTGAGCGCGTACCCGCCCGCCGCGGACAGGTCGAAGGCGATCGCGTCGTCCGCCGCCGGGGTCTGGTTGAAGTTAAGGATGACCAGCGAGTAGTAGTGCCGCCCGATCGCCTGCTGGTAGTACGGCAGGCTGCTGCCGGAGGTACTCGACCACTGCCGCCAGTTCGTTTCCGGCAGGTAGTACTGCAGGACGTCGCTGGTTTCCACCAGGAAGTGCCCGCCGGGAGCGGTCAGCGGCGCGACGACCCGGACCAGGCCGGTCTCGTCGGGCCAGTCGATCATGGCCTGGGCCTGGACCAGGCCCAGCGAGGCAGCCGGGATCAAGGCGGCCAGCGCCCCGGCCAGGACCGGCCGTCGGCGGGTCAGGGCGCTCAGCAGGTAGCCGGCCGCGATCGCGGCGAACCAGGCACCAAAGTCGACGTGCTTGTTCAGCGACGTCGCGGTCGCGATGCGCGCCTGGTCGGCCGGCGCCAGCAGCGCCGCCAGCGCGAGCACAGCCAGCAGCAGGGCCAGCGCCCACCGGCGGCGCAGCGCGCCGACGACGGCCGCGGCGACCGCCGGAACCACTGCCACCGCGGTCCACGACCACGCGTCGGTGAACACCAGCGCGGCGGCATCCGTTCCGTGGGCGCGGCCGGTAGTGGTCACCCGGATTCCGGTGAGGTAGCCGGGACCGCCCAGCGCGAGCGCCGCGCCCAGCACCGCGGCCGCGGTGCCGCCGAGAAGGACCGCGCGGAGCAGTGCCGCCTTCCGCCCGGTTTGCGGCCACGAGCTCGCGACGGCGACCGCGAGCACGACGGGGTCGTACAGGGCGGTCGCGTACTTCGTCGCGTTGGCCAGCGCGAGGACGATCCCGGCGGCGATGATCCACCGCACCGGGCGCGGCCCGCTCCGGGCCCCGGCGGCGCACCAGGCCGCCGCCGCCAGCAGCAGCAGCGCCGGCGCGTCGTAGGTCGCGTACGCGCCCAGGTGCAGGGTCGGCGCGAGCACGGCGAACAGGGCGGCGGCGAAGAAGGCGGCCCGCTTGTCCTCCAGCAGCCGGACCGCGGTGCCCCAGGCGAGGGCGGTCACGCCGAGCATGAGGACAAGCGACAGCAGCCGGGCCGCGCCCAGCCCGCCGAGGCGGTCGGCGACAGCTCCGACGGGCGGGTAGATGACCGGGGCACCGGAAAACCAGGTCTGGTACGCCGGGATCTGGGTGCCGTGCAGCCAGTGCGACCACTCGAGGTGCCCGGCCGACAGGTAGAGGGCCTCGTCCCCGAACGCGGTCCGGGCCCGCAGCAGGCTGGCCGAGAGCGCGGCCTGGACCGCGAGCACCGCGAACAGCGGCCATGGCAGTCGCCCAGCCCGCGTCCCTCGCATGCTCCGAGGTTAAAGACGTCCGGCCACCGGCACGGACATTTTGCGGGCTTCGGCAGCTAACCCTCACCCGCGCCGAAGGCGTCCCGAGCGGCTACCAGTCGCCGGATCCTTCGGCGCCGCTGGCCAGCAGGCCGGAGGGCGTGAGGTCGTAGCGGGTCATCTCCGACAGCGGGGGCGAGTAGGCGTGCACGCTGACCGCCACCGAGGCGGCCGAAGAGTTGCGGACGTCGTGCACATGCCGGGGGCCGAAAGACCGTACCCCGCCCGACGCGATCCGGTTCATCAGGACCGCGCCGTTTCCCCGGGGGACGGCGCACTCGTCCAGGTCTCCCCAGACGACGCCGAAGGCTCCGTTGGAGCCGCCGTGGTCATGGAAGCCGGTCGCCTGGCCGGGCATCCAGCTGATCAGCCAGATCTCGTAGTCGTCGCCCATATGCATCCGCTCGTACCAGCGGCCCTCCACGTCTAGCCGGACCCGCGCTACCCACTCCGCCGGAGTCGCGATCAGCCGCCATACCTGAGCGGCCAGTTGCTTGGGGGTAAGGACGGGCGGCTCGCTGACGACTGGCGGCTTCTGCATGCGGTGATAATGACATAAACCGCAAACCAGCAGGTAATCCAAGGTGAGGCCCAGATGTAAATTCTCAGTTTCCCACCCGGGCCGCCGGCCGCCGCCGCCGGTCGGCGGCCGCCGCTACTGGTCGGCGGCCGCCCGGAGTCCGTTAGCCGGCCTGGCCGCACCCTGCCATCTTCTGCCCTGGACTCGCTCGCGACGTTCGTCCTCAGCCGCCCCGCGACTACCTCAGTGCGTCACCTAGTCAGGCGAAAAGATTATTGCGGTACTTTAGTGGTGTCATAGCACCACTAAAATACCGCAATAACGAAAAA
>DASWUW010000696.1:0-4287 GCA_036406335.1 Trebonia sp. | reverse complement strand
GCCGGGCCTGTGGCTCGTGCTCAGCGCCGGCCCGCTGGTGGGGGCCGCCGCGGGAATGACCGACGGGGGCCTTAATACCGTCGTCGCGCTCACCGGCCGCCCCCGGCTGCTGAACCTGCTGCACGGTTTCTACGGCATCGGCACCGCCGTCGGGCCGCTGGTGGTCACGGGCGCGATCCTGGCCGGCTCCTGGCGGCCCGCCTTCCTCGTCCTGGCCGCGCTGGACGCCGCGGCTGCCGCCTGCTGGTTTGCCTACCGCCGGAGCGCTCCCGTCCCGGGTGCTCCCGTCCCGGCGGCGAAGACTCCGGCCGCAGAAACCGCACCGGAGGCAGACAGGCCAGCCCGGGACTGGAGCCGGCGACGGGTCTTCGCCGCCCTGACGCTGGGACTGGCCGTGTTCTTCGTGTACACGGGGCTGGAGGTGGGCGCGGGCCAGTGGGAGACCAGCTACGTCCGCGGTCACCTGGGCCTGCCGGCGTCGGCCGCCGGGCTGGCCGCCTTCGGCTACTGGGGCGCGCTGACCGCCGTCCGGATCGGCCTCGCCCTTCCCGCCCGGCCGGTCCCGGCCCAGACGGTGATCCGCGCCGGCCTGCTACTCAGCATTGCCGCCTGCGGCCTGATCTGGTGGCAGTCCGGCCCGCTCGCGGTGATCCTCGCCTTCGCCCTGCTCGGCGCCTCGCTCGCCGGCGTGTTCCCGGCCCTCATCGCCGTCACCCCGCAGCGGATCGGGCCGGAGCGGGCCCAGCACGCCATCGCCTGGCAAGTCGGCGCCGCGGCCGCCGGCGGTTCCGCGGTCTCCGCTGTGATCGGGCTGCTGATCGACTCGACGAGCCTGGCCGTGCTCGGCCCGGCGCTCGTCGTGCTGTCCCTCATCCTCCTGCTCGCGAACGCGGCCCTCGAGGCACTGGCCCCCGTCCAGGGTCCGCGGCGCTTCAGGAGTTCTGGCGGTCGCGCCAGGCAACCCAGTCCCGGAGCCCCGACAGGTCGTAACCGGGACCGCCGACGCCAACCGTGAACAGCGAGGCTCCCTCCGCGCGCAGCTGCGGGCCGGTCTCTTCCGGGTTACCGCGCACGCCGACGGAGATCTCGATCTCAGCGGGATCGCGGCTGATGTCAGCGCAGTGCTGCCGCAAGACGGCGACCTTGCGCTTGACCGTTTCGAGGTCGCTGAAGCTGTGCCAGATATCCGCGTACCGGGCGACCAGGCGGAGCGTCTTCTTCTCGCCCCCGCCGCCGATCAGCACCGGAATCTTGCGCGTCGGCGCCGGATTCAGCTTGCCCAGCCGCGACTCGATCCGCGGCAGCGCCTCAGCCAGGTCGTCGAGCCGGCCGCCCGCGGTCCCGAAATCGTAGCCGTACTCGTCGTAGTCCTTCTCGAACCAGCCCGAGCCGATGCCGAGGATCAGCCGGCCGTCACTGATGTGGTCGACGGTCCGCGCCATGTCGGCGAGCAGTTCCGGGTTGCGGTAGCTGTTGCACGTGACGAGCGCGCCGATCTGGACCCGCGAGGTCGACTCGGCCCAGGCGCCCAGCATCGTCCAGCACTCGAAGTGCTTTCCCTCGGGTTCGCCGTACAGCGGGTAGAAGTGGTCCCAGTTGAAGACGATGTCGGCGCCGAGTTCTTCCGCCTGCGAGGCGGTGCGGCGGATAGTCGCGTAATCGGCGTGCTGCGGCTGCAGCTGCAGGCCGATACGGACAGGGTACGAAGTAGATGTCACGTCTCCCGAGCCTAGCGAATGGCCGGGCCGCAGTTTTCGGGTGACTCCACCTGGCCGTAGAGCTGACCCGGCTGACCGCGGTCACCCTGCCGGACCCGCCGGCCTACTGGCCGGTGCGATGCTAGGGGAGTGGCGACAGCAGATAACACCCGCAGGCACGTGGCCGTTGACCGGACCAGCCCCCGCACCTATACGGTGACCAACGACCGCGGCGGGACCATCGCCGTAGGCGACGGCGGCGGCGCCACCTTCACCCCGGTGGAACTGCTGCTCACCGCCATCGCCGCGTGCACGGCGATCGACGTGGACATCGTCACCACGCGGCGCGCCGAGCCGGACTCCTTCCGGGTCGAGGCCAGCGCGACCAAGGTCCGCGACACTTTCGGCAGCCACCTGACCGACATCGCGGTCACGTTCAAGGTCGCGTTCCCCGGCGGCCCCGACGGTGACCAGGCCCGCGAGATCCTGCCGGACATCGTGCAGCGGTCGCACGACCGGCTGTGCACCGTAAGCCGCACCGTCGAGCTGGGCACGCCGGTCACGCCGCGCATCGAGTAGGTCGGGCAATACGAACCGGGAGGGACGCCAGGCCGTTCATCAGGCTGACCGGGCGCCAGCGGAGTTCCTCCCGGGGAACCGCGAGCGACAGGTCCGGGAAGCGGTCAAGCAGGGCGCTGAGGGCCACCTCGGCCTCCATGCGGGCCAGGGGAGCGCCCAGGCAGTAGTGGATGCCGTAGCCGAAGGCGAGGTGGCCGCTGGTATCACGGCCGAGGTCAAGCCGGTCCGGAGCCGGGAACCGGGCGGGATCCCGGCTGGCGGAGCTGGTCGCGATGAGGACCTGCTCGCCCGCCGGGATCACCACGTCACCGAAGCGCAGGTCCTCGGTGGCGACCCGGGCGGTCACGTGGTTCACCGGGCTGGTGAACCGCAGCAGCTCCTCGACCGCCGCCGGGAGCAGCGACGGCTCCTCGCGCAGCCGGGCCGTCTCCTCCGGGTGCGTCAGCAGCGCAAGGGTGCCGGAGGCGATCAGGTTGACGGTGGTGTCGAAGCCCGCCATGACCAGGTGGTAGGCCGCGGAGAGCAGCTCGGTGCCGGTCAGCGCGTCCCCTTGGCCGCGGACGAGCGCCGACAGCAGATCGTCACCGGGCTCGGCGCGCTTGGCGGCGACCTGGTCCGCGAAGTAGGCGCCCAGCTCCCGCGGCACGCGCTCGAGCTCGTCGCCGCCCTTGCCGTAGTCGGTCACGGTGCCCCAGATCCACCCGCGGTCCGCCTCCGGGATGCCGAGCAGCTCGCAGATCACCGTGATCGGGAAGGGGCGGGCGTACCCGTCGAGCAGGTCGGCCTCGTCACCGCCCGCCGCCAGCTCGTCGAGCAGGCCGGCGGCGATAATTTCCGCACGCGACCGCAGCTGCGCGGCCCGCCGCGGCGTGAACGCGCCCTGCAGGACCCGGCGCAGGCGGGTGTGGTCAGGCGGGTCGATGTTGAGCAGCGCGTGCACGCCCAGCGCCTCGCTCGCAACGGGCCGGCCGCCTCGCCGGAAGTCGACCTTGTTCGCCAGCCGCGGGTCGGCCAGGGCCGCCCGCACGTCCGCATAGCGGGTGATCGTCCATATCCGCTCGTAGTCCGGCATCCGCACCGGAGCGACCGGACGGGACTCGCGCAGCCCGGCGAAGAACCCCGCCGGGTCCTGGTAGTAGGAGTCCTCGTCGAAAGGAACCATCTCGGCCCCGCCCGTCACGGGGTCTTCACTGCCTGAACGGTGAAGCTGGCCGCCAGCCGCTCAGGCATCTCGGCCAGCCGCCACTCGCCGCCGCCGGCGCTCACCATCGTGTCCCCGGAGAACGCCCGCCAGGGGACTGAGGCGTGCTCAGTCAGGCCGGTCAGCGTGAGCCCCGCCTCCAGCAGGGCGGTGACAATCTCGCCGATCCCGTGGTTCCACCAGTGAGTCAGGGTGTGCTCGATCACCACGTCAGTCGCGACGTACGTGTAGGGGTAATCGCTGACACGCGCCTCAGCGGTCTCGAAATAGGGCCCGGTGACCTTGAGCTGGCCCTCGCGGTCGACGTCCAGGGTCAGCAGCATCGGGTGCCCGTCGCGGACAAGCAGCCGCCCGCCCGGCCGCATCAGGTCAGCGACGACGCGGCCCCAGCGGCGGATGTCCGGCAGCCAGGTCAGCGCCCCGACCCCGGTATAGACGAAGTCGAACGAGCCCGGCTCGAGTACGCCGGCCGCGTCGTAGACGTCGGCCTGGACGAAGCGTGCGTCGGCGCCAGTCGCGGAGACGAGACGGGCAGCTTCCACGACCGCGGGCCCGGAGAAGTCGAGCCCGGTCATCGACGCGCCGAGCCGCGTCAGCGAAACCGTGTCGGTCCCGATGTGGCACTGCAGGTGCACGCCGCGCAGCCCGGACACGTCCCCGAGCCGCGGCCGATCGAATCGGACCACGTGGGACAGGAATGCGGGGTCGTCAAGGAACCGCTGCACGGCGTAGTCCGCTGACCCGACGTGCGCGGGTACCCGGTCGTCCCAGTTGGCCTGGTTCAGCTCACGGTATTCAGCCACCGCGGCA
>DASWUW010000695.1:0-3688 GCA_036406335.1 Trebonia sp. | reverse complement strand
TCCCCATCTTTCCCCTGGACCGCCGGGCGGGGCGGCGGCGCGGGAACGTTGTCCCCGCCGGTAGCTCAGAGTACTCACCGGGCCCCCGCTCGGCTAGCGACCCGCCCAGCCGGTGCCGGCCGCCCGATCGCGGGTTGCCTGCCGCTACCGGGCGGAGACCGGCTCGGCGGGCACCGGGGAACCGGTCGCCGGCTCAGCGGACAGCGGCGGGACGAGAGCCGGCGGAATGAAGGCCGGCTTAGCTGGCCTCTGCTGAGCCGGCACCGCGGCGTCCGCCCGCGCGAGACGGGTCGCCGAGATCACGACGACGAAGGAGGTCCCGCGGCGGCGCCCGGCCGCGGCCGCCAGGGTGGTGCGGGTCCAGCGGACGCGGAACATCGGCAGCACCCGTACCCGGGGGCGGCGAGGCGGCCGGGCCGGCCTCAGGGGCGCGGAAGACGCCGGGCGGGCGGAGCCCGGGATTTTCCCGGCGCGGCTCGTACTCCTTGATCAGGTCCCGGATACGCCGCGACAGGCTCATCGTCTCTTCCGGGGTGAGGTAAACGGCGCTTCGTCCCCAGCCGATGGCGTTCTCCCAGCCGGGTAGCGTGGAACCTGACCCGAACACCAGGCGCGCCCGGTCCACCCACTGGTCGAACCAGAGCCGGCTGAGCGCGTCGGCCGCCATGGCCGCCTGCGGATCGGCCTGGTGCGAGCTGATCGAGACGTTCTGGTTCGTGGCCCGCCACGGCCGCTCGCGGCCGCGGCCGCCGCCCGCCTCCTCCACGAAGCCGTACTTCGCCAGGGTGCGCAGGTGGAACGCGCAGTTGGCCGGGCTTCTCGGAAGAGTTCTTCCGAATAACGGCGGCAAGACGCGCCCCGGGCTCTCCGTACTGCTCCCGGAGCGCCCCGCGGTGCCGGGGCGTGGCACGATGACGTCATGCGGATCGCTGGGGTGGAGTCGACCGACCTGTTCACCGGGAGCGCCGGCCAGCCGGGACGGCCTATGCAGGTCATCCGGGTCACCGTCGAGTCCACGGACCCGGCCGAGGCCGGCACCAGCGCGCGGCTGCGGGTCACGGGAGCCGGGGCGGAAACCCCGCGCCCGTTCGGGCTGAGCCTGCCGGAACCCGGGGAGCGGCGCGCCGGCGAGGTGAGCGTCGCCCTGTCCGGAGCGCCGGGCAGCGAGCTCCCGGTGACCGTCATCGCGGAAACCGACCGCGCGCGGACCGAGCTGGCCGCGACCGTCACCGTGGCCGAGCCAGGGTGGACGATGTGGATGGTGTCGCACTTCCACTACGACCCGGTGTGGTGGAACACCCAGGGGCAGTTCACCGAGACGCGGCTGGTGCTGCCGGACGAGGACGGCGACCTGCCGGACACGCGGACCGCCTTCGACCTGGTACGGCTGCACCTGGAAAAGGCGCGGCGCGACCCCGACTACAAGTTCGTGCTGGCCGAGGTCGACTACCTCAAGCCGCACTTCGACGCGTTCCCCCGCGACCGGGCGTTCCTGCGCTCCCTGCTCGCCGACGGGCGGGCGGAGCTGGTGGGCGGCACCTACAACGAGCCCAACACCAACCTGACCGGCGCGGAGACGACCATCCGCAACGCGGTGTACGGCATGGGCTTCCAGCGCGGGGTGCTCGGCGCCGAGCTGGCCTCCGCGTGGATGCTGGACGCCTTCGGCTTCGACCCCGGGTTCCCCGGGCTGATGGCCGGGGCCGGGCTGACCTCGTCCTCCTGGGCGCGCGGGCCGTTCCACCAGTGGGGGCCCGACGAGAACACCGCCATGCAGTTCCCGGCGGAGTTCGAGTGGCTCTCCCCCGACGGCGCCGGCCTGCTCACCGCCTACATGGCCAACCACTACGGCGCCGGCTGGACGCTGCACACGGCCGAGAACCTGCCCGCGGCCCTGGCGGCAGCCTACGAGCAGTTCCGCTCGCTCGCCCCGGTCGCCGCCACCCGCAACGTCATGCTGCCGGTGGGCTCCGACCATGTCATCCCGGCCCGCTGGGTGACCGACGTGGCCCGCGAGTGGTCGGCGCGCTACCTGTGGCCGCGGTTCGTGCCCGCGATCCCGCGCGAGTTCTTCGCAGCGGTGCGGGCCGAGTCCGAGGCGGAGCCGTCCCGCTTCTGGATTATGCCGCAGACCCGGGACATGAACCCGCTCTACACCGGCAAGGACGTTTCCTACGCGGACACCAAGCTGGCCGCGCGGGCCGGGGAGACCGCGGTGCTCGAGGGCGAGCGGCTCGCCACCCTGGCCTGGCTGCGGGGCGCGCCTTACCCGGCCGAATCCCTGGACAAGGCGTGGCGGCAGCTGGCCTACGGCGCCCACCACGACGCGATCACCGGCACCGAGTCCGACGAGGTGTACCTGGACCTGCTGGCCGGCTGGCGGGAGGCCTGGCAGCGGGGCGACGCGGCCCGGCGGGACGCGACCGGGTTCCTGACCGGGCCGTCCGCGGCCGCCGGGGACGGGGACGGGGACGAGATCACGGCACCGCCCGCGGACGGCGGCCGCGGGCTCGCCGTCACCGTGGGAAACGGGCTCGCCCGGGAGCGCGACGGCCTGGCCACCGCGACGGTGCGGCTGGCCGCGCCGGGCACCGGGTGGCTGACGGTCACCGACCCGGAGACCGGCGAGCCGGTCGCTGCCCTCGCCGAAGGGGTCCGGCGGCATCCGGACGGCTCCCTGGCGGAGGTCACGCTGACGTTCCGCGCCCGCCGCCTGCCGCCGCTCGGCTTCCGGAGCTACCCCCTGGCCGCCGTGCCCGCGCCGGGCGAAGACGGCCACGCCGGCGGCTGGACCGACGTCGAGGGCCGCACGATCGAGAACGACGCGTTCCGGGTGGCCGCCGGCGCGGGCCACGGCGCGCTGGCCGCCGTCTACGACAAGGCAGCCGGGCGGGAGGTGCTGACCCGGCCGGGCAACGACCTGGTCCTGCAGGAGGAGTACCAGCAGCATCCACGCTGGAACGAGGGGCCGTGGCACCTGTCCCCCAAGGGACCCGGGCTGGCCTCGTCCGCCGTCCCGGCGTCGGTGCAGGCCCAGCGGTCGCCGGTCGGCTCGCGCCTGGTAGCCCGCTACACCCTGGGCGGCCTGTCGGTCACGGCCGAGACCATCTTGTGGGACGGATCCGACCGGGTCGAGTTCCGCACCCACCTCGCGGGGTCGATCGGCAAGGAGCACCTGCTGCGGGTGCGGTTCCCGGCCCGCCTGCCGGGCGGGCTGCCGGTCTACCAGACGGCCACGGCGGTCATCGGGCGGCCGTTCGGCGTGCCCGAGGCAGACGTGGCCGAGCACTGGTGGACCCTCGACAACCCGGCCAACCACTGGTTCGGGATCGGGTCGGTGGCCCGGGCGGCACTGGCCGCCGGCGACCGCGACGTGCCGGTGGCCCTCGGAGTGGCCGAGGTCATCACCCCCGACCACACTCCGCCCGAGTCCCGCCCGGCGGTCAAGGACCTGCTCGTCGCGCTGGCCCGGGCCGGCGTCACGGCGACCTGCTCGCGCTCGTCCGGCACCCGCTACGGGTGGGTAGACCTGGACTCCAACCTGCCCGATTTCCGCATCGCCCTCGGCGGCCCGTCGGCTAACGCGTTCACCGCCGAGGTCCTGGACGCCTGCGGCCCGGCGGTGGCCAAGCGGCTGTCCGCGCTGGTGGCCGAAAACGGCACCGCCCGGCTGTGGGTGCCGGCCCGC
>DASWUW010000694.1:0-3951 GCA_036406335.1 Trebonia sp. | reverse complement strand
CAGCCAGCTGCCCGCCTCGGCCAGCCGGTCGGTGCACACCAGCCACGGCCAGCACGCGGCCGCGAGCTCCAGGGCCGCCGCGGCGTCGCCCGCGGCCACCGCGGCGTCGAAGGCCAGCCGCAGGTTGGCCTGGTCCGGGGTGAGCCCGTGGACCAGCTCCGCCTGCCCGGGGCCGGCGAAGGACGCCGCGAAGGCCCGGGCCACTCCCTGGTAATGGGCCCGGTGCCGCCCGGCCCGGACCGCGGCATCGGCCGCGTGCTCGGCGCCGTACTCCGCCGCGATGGCGAACAGCCGGTACCGGGCCGTGCCGCCGGTGTCCGCGGCGCGCAGCACCACCGACTTGTCCACCAGGCCGATCAGCGTCTCCAGCACCCCGGGGGCGCCCAGGTCATCCTGCTCACCCGGGACGACCGGACCGCAGACCGCTTCCGCGGCGGCGAGGTCGAAGCCGTCGCGGAAGGCCGACAGGCGGGTCCACAGCAGCTGCTCAGCCGGCGTGCACAACGCGTAACTCCAGCCGACCGACGCGCCGAGAGACCGCTGACGATCGCCGGCCGCCGCCCGGCGGCCGCTGGTCAGCAGCCGCAGCTGGCCGGGCAGCCGGGCCAGCAGCTCGTCGAGGCTGACCGCGCGCAGCCGAAGCGCGGCGAGCTCGATCGCGAGCGGGATGCCGTCGAGGAGGCGGCAGAGCCGGACGACCTTCGGCCGCGTGCCGTGGCTCAGCTCGAAGCCGGGCACCGCCGCCGCGGCCCGGTCGGCGAACAGCCGGACGGCGTCCGCGTCGACGGCCAGCGGCGGGATGCGGAAGACCATCTCGCCCGGCAGGTCGAGTACCTGACGGCTGGTGACCAGCAGCACCGGGCCGTCTCCCCCGCGCAGGATCGCGTCGGCCAGCTCGGCGCAGGCGTCGGCCACGTGCTCCGCGGTGTCCAGGATCAGCAGCAGCGGCCGGGGGCCGAGCGACGCGGCGAGGCGGGCCACCGCCCGCTGGCCGCGGGCCAGATCGCCCGGACTGGTCCCGTTGTCCGGCTCCGGCACCAGGCCGAGCACGGACGCCACCGTACGGGCCACGTCCGCCGCATCCCGCGCGGCGGACAGGTCGGCGACGAATACCCCGTCCGGGAACAGCGGAGCGACCTCAGCGGCGACCCGCACCGCCAGGCGCGTCTTGCCGATACCGCCCGGACCGGTAAGCGTGACTAGCCGGGCCCGGGCCAGCGCCCCCTTGACCGCCGCAGCCTCCTGCGACCGCCCGAAAAACCTTGAGGTCTGCCCGGGCAGACCTCCCCCCTGCGCTATCAATTGTCTGACCCTTCCCCCAGGCCAGACCTTAATACGCCGCATCGCCGGGCTGCGGTGATGTCCGAAAGTTTCGGTTAGTCGGAATACCCGGGCGGACGTCCCGCTACTGGGTGCGGGAGCGGATCTCCGCCCAGAGGGCGCGGTAGGCCTTCGCGGCCGGACTGCCCGGGGCGAACACGGTAACCGGAGCCCGCTCAACCGACATGGACTCGATCAGGGACAGGGCCGGGATGGCAGTCTGGGCCACCTCGTCCCGCTCGGCGGACAGCTTCTCGGTGATTTCCCGGTGCAGCTTCTTGCGCCGGTCGACCATCGAGAAAAAGGCCAGGATCTGCGGCCGGCGGCCCTTGAACTCGCCGATGAAATCGGACAGCTGGTCCAGGGTGCGAACGGACAGCGTGGTCGGGATAAGCGGGACCACGATGACGTCGGCGGCGTGCAGCACGTTTTCTGACACCAGTGAGACGGACGGCGGGCAGTCCAGGAAAACCGCGTCGTAGTCGGCCGCGAGCGGAGCCAGCAGCCGGGCGAGCGTGCGGGCGGCCTTGCCCCCGGGAGCACCGCCGGCCCGGGCCCCGCCCGCGTCGAGCAGCAGGTCCATATTCCGGTAGGTGAAGTCCGCGGGAATGAGATCGAGATTATCGAAATCGGTTCCCTTGATAGCGTCGTCAAGCGGGCGCTTTCCGCTGATGATGGCCTGGCCGCCGCCCTTGACCCTCGGCTTGACCCGGAACATAAAGCTCGCCGCGCCTTGCGGGTCCAGATCCCACAGAACCGTCCGCAGACCGCTTTCGGCCGCCAGGTAAGCCAGGTTGACCACCGTGGTGGTCTTCCCGACGCCGCCCTTGATGTTGTAAGACGCGTAGATCCGCATTACGTGCTACCTCCCTCGCAGCAGAGCGGACATCCGCCGCTGTCCCTCGATGCCCGCGAACGCGGCGAACCGGCGCTCGAAGTCGGCCCGCGCCCCCCGCTGGCGGGTGGCGAGGCCGGCCGTGATCTCCCCCATCGCCAGCAGCGTCACCGCCGGGGCCTCCCGCTGGGCGAGCATGGCCGCGGCCAGCGTCCTGATCTCCGCCACCTGGATCTCGCTGTCCTGGAACTCGCCCAGGCAGTCCTGCAGCCGCTTGAGATCCCCGACCACCTTCCCCAGAGCGGCGGATTCGTGCAGCGGGGCGAAGAACTCCAGCGCGTACCGGAGTTCCTTGCAGCGCTTGCGCAGGTCGTGCAGGGATTCGGCAGGCGAGTCACTGGTGATCGCCGAGCCGCGCCTGGCGACCCGGGCAAAGGCGGTCCGGGTCCTCTCGGCGGCGAGCAGGCCGGCCGGGCCGTCCGCGGCCCGGTGCGGGTGGCCGGACCGGCGCGCACCACTCTGGGCGGCCGCGGCACTACTGCGCCGGATGTCGGCCAGCCGGGCTCGCCACCCCTGGGTGAGCGCCGTGAAACGGGCGGAGCGCAGCCCGCGGGTGAGGGCCCGGAACTCCCGGCGCCGCCGCTGCTCCAGGTAGACCCGGAACGGCTCGAGGTCGTCCGGCTTCGCCGCGGCCAGGCCGCGCGCCGTCTCCTCAAAATCGAGCAGGTGCACGTCCAGGTCCCTGGTCGGCGTGGTCAGGTCGCCGACCCACTTGAACTCAGCGGCGAAGAACTCGAGGTCGGGCTCGGTCAGACCGCTGAGGCAGTCGCCGAAGAGCTTGAGCGCGCTCCTGGTCCGCCGTACGCTCACCCGCAGGTCGTGCAGGAATTCGGTGTCGGTGTCGGCCAGGACACCGCTCACGTTCGCGTCCATGGTGTCGAGCAGCCGGAGCAGGATGGCGGCTGCCGCGCCGGCGGCGGGCATGACGGCGGTAATGCGCGCGTCGACCTTGTTCGAGTAGTCACCGGGGCGCCGGCCGAGCGCGCGCAGCGCGTCGGCGAACAGCGGATCGGCGGCGGCCCGGATGCCGGGGACGTCGGCGACCAGCCGGGCCGCGCGGCGCGCGGGGCCGCGATAGCCGCGGACCTCGGCGACCGCCAGCCGGGGGGCAAGCGGCAGCGGCCCCTCGGGACCAGCCAGGCTCGCCCGGCTGACGAGGAGCCGGGCGACGGTCTTGCGGTCGGAGTTCAGCAGCCGGTAGACCGCGGTCGCGGTACCGATGGTCGCGACCGGGATCAGCGCCCGGGGGGTGATGAGCCCGGCGATCCGGGCGCCGACCGGGCCGGCCGCCAAGCCGGCCGTCAGGCCCGCGCGCGCGGGCTGCCAGCCCGTCACCAGCTGGGTCGCGTCCGGCCCGGCGGTCCCGCGGTCATTCCCGGCCCCGGACAGGCGCAGTTCGCTGCCGCCGCTGGCCGGAACGTACTCCAGGGTCAGTCCCGCTTTGTGCAGCCGCCAGTCGAAGGTGTCGAGCCAGGTCGTTCGCTGGCTGCCGCCGGCCGTGCCGGCGCCGGCCGGCTCGGGCGTTACCCCGAACTCCGCCGTGAGCGCCGCGAGCACAGCGGCCAGGACGTTGTCCCACGTTTGCCCGTCGCTGCCGTCGGCAATGAAACCTTCCAGGCCGGGGGTCATCACGTAATTCCTCCTCGGCATCACCCACTCCGGCACTGATTTAATCATAAATTCACCGTTAATGGGTAATTGCATTCACTCTAAATTCACCTTCCGTTAACCTTAAC
>DASWUW010000693.1:0-1517 GCA_036406335.1 Trebonia sp. | reverse complement strand
TCCGCAAGGGCCTGACGCTGCTCCTGGAGGAGGCCGGCCACCAGGTCGCCGTGGCCGCCGGCGACGCCGAGACGTTCCTGCGCGCGGTCACCCGCACCCAGCCCGACGTCTGCGTGGTCGACGTGCGGATGCCCCCGACGTTCACCGACGAGGGACTGCGGGCCGCGCTGCTGGTACGCGACCGCTGGCCCGCCGTCGGCGTCCTCGTGCTGTCCCAGTGGGTGGAGGAACGCTACGCCACCGAGCTGATCGCCGGGCGCCCGCACGGCGTCGGGTACCTGCTGAAGGACCGGGTCGCCGACGTTACCGAGTTCCTCGACGCCCTGCACCGGGTCGCCGCCGGCGGCAGCGCCCTCGACCCCGAGGTGGTCGCCCAGCTGCTGGCCCGCAGCCGCCACCCCCTCGGCGACCTCACCCCCCGCGAGCGCGAGGTCCTGGCGCTGATGGCGGAGGGCCGCTCCAACGGCGCCATCGCCGCCGCCCTGGTCGTCGGTGGCGGCGCGGTCGAGAAGCACATCAACAGCATCTTCACCAAGCTCGGCCTCGCCCCGGCCGAGCGCGATCACCGCCGCGTCCTCGCGGTCCTCCGCTACCTGGGAACGAGCTGATCACCATGACCGCTGCCGTGCTGCCGCCCGCCCCCGCCACCGGAGCCAGCGGCCGCCTGCCGCTCACCCCGGGGCGCCGCACCGCCCTCGCGATCGGGGTGCCCGTCTGCCTGCTCCTGGTCGGCGGCACCGGCCTCAGCCTGGTCGCGAACCTGGGCGAGGCCCGCTTCCCGGTCAGCTACGCCGTCCCGGCGGACAGCAGCTCGCTCAGCGTGACCAGCAGCGGCGGTCACCTGACGGTCCGGCAGGCGCCGGGCCGGGCCACAGTCGCCGGCACCGCCACCTACAGCCTGGTCCACTCCGCCTTCACCGGGCGTGCGGACGGCCGCACCGCGGCCGTCGACTACGCCTGCAAGTTCTGGACCGGCAACTGCGAGCTCGACGCGACCGTCAGCATTCCGGCCACCCTGCCCGTCTGGGCCCGACACCGGCGGCGGCGACGCCCAGGTCACCGGCACCGCCGGACCGGTCACCCTCTCCACCGGCGGGGGCAACCTGTCCGCCGACCACGTGTCCGGCCCGCTGCACCTGCACACCGACGGCGGCGACATCCAGGCCGCCGGCATCACCTCCGCGACCGTCACCGCCGACAGCGGCGGCGGTGACATTCAGATTGTCTTCACCAGCGTTCCGCGCGACGTCGAGGTGCACACCTCCGGCGGCGACGTCACCCTGGTCCTGCCCCCCGGCCTCACCCAGTACCGCGTCACCGCGCATACCGACGGCGGTGACATCAGCGACACCGTCCCGCAGAGTACGTCCGCCGCCGACGTGATCACCGCGACCAGCGGCGGCGGTAACACCACCATCCGGCAGCCCCAGCCCTAACTGACCGGCCCGCCGCCGTCCGCCCGTCAACGCGGAGGATCTGCGCATTGCGGAAGAAAGGGGGCGCGGGGGCGCCCCCTT
>DASWUW010000692.1:0-1718 GCA_036406335.1 Trebonia sp. | reverse complement strand
CGTCGCCGCCGCGCTGGCCGGCGCGGGCACCGATGTCGTGGTTGCCGCCTGCGACCTGACCCGCCGGACCGACACCGAAGGCCTGCTCCGCTGGGCCGAAGGCAGCGGCCCGGCCTGGTCCGCGGTCATCCACGCGGCGGTGGCGACCGAGCTGAAGCGGGTGGAAGACGCCGCGCTGCCCGACCTGGCCCTGGCCCTCGGCGCCAAGGCCGCGGGGGCGGCGGTGCTCGACGAGCTGACCGCCGGCCTCGGCCTGGAGCAGTTCGTGATGTTTTCCTCGATCGCCGCCACCTGGGGCGTGGCCGAGCACGCCAGCTACGCCGCGGCCAACGCCTACCTCGACGCCCTCGCGGAGACCCGCCGGTCCCGCGGACTGCCCGCCACCTCGGTCGCCTGGGGCGTCTGGTCCTCCGGCGGCCGGTTCGACGAGGGCGCCGCGGCCGACGGCCGGCCGGAAAGCATCGTGCCGCAGCGGCTGGCCCGGCAAGGCCTGCGCCTGCTCGACCCGCGGCAGGCCCTGAGCGTGCTCGGCCAGGTCCTGGCCGAAGACCAGACCGCCCTGGCCGTCGCCGACGTGGACTGGTCCCGGTTCGCGCCCGTGTTCACCGCGGCCCGGACCTGGCGGCTGCTCGACCTCATCCCCGAGGCCGCCCGGGCCGGCCAGCAGTCGCAGGACGCCGGCGCCGTCGGCGCACTGGCGGCTGAGCTGAGCCCGCTGAGCGCGGCCGAACGCGAACGGCGGGTCACCGGCCTGGTCCGGTCCCACGCGGCGGCCGTGCTCGGCTACGGGTCGCCGGGCGACGTCACCGCCGGGCGGCCCTTCCGCGACCTGGGCTTCGACTCGCTGACCGCGATCGAGCTGCGCAACCGGCTGAACACCGCCACCGGCCTCACGCTGCCGTCCACCGTCGTGTTCGACTACCCGTCCCCGCTGCTGCTCGCCCGCCAGGTCGTCGCCGAGGCCCTGGGTCCCGACGGGCCGGGCTCGGGCGACGCCCCGGGCCCGGCGGCCCGCAGGCCCGGCCCGGGGGCGGACGGCGACCCGGTCGCGATTGTCGGCATGGGCTGCCGGCTACCCGGCGGGGCCGACTCGCCGGCCGCGCTCTGGACCCTGCTGACCGCTGGCCAGGACGGCATCGGCCCGTTTCCGGCCGACCGCGGCTGGGACATCGGCGGCCTCTTCGACCCCGACCCCGACCAGCCGGGCACCTCCTACGCCAGCGAGGGCGGCTTCATCGGCGGGGCGGCCGACTTCGACCCCGCGTTCTTCGGCATCTCGCCGCGCGAGGCCATCGCGATGGACCCCCAGCAGCGGCTGCTGCTGGAAACCGCCTGGGAGGCGATCGAGCGAGCCGGGATCGACCCGGCCAGCCTGCACGGCTCACCCACCGGCGTCTACGCCGGCGCGGCCGCCTCCGGTTACGCCAGCACCGCGATCGGCGCCCTGGACGGCGCCGAGGCGCACCTCATTACCGGCAACGTGACCAGCGTGATCTCGGGCCGGATCTCTTACGTGCTCGGGCTGGAGGGCCCGGCGGTCACGGTGGACACGGCGTGCTCGTCGGCGCTGGTCGCGGTGCACCTGGCGGCTCAGGCGCTGCGGGCGGGGGAGTGCACGCTGGCGCTGGCGGGCGGGGTGATGGTGATCGCGGACCCGGCTGAGTTCATCGGTTTCTCCCGGCAGCGGGCGCTGGCCGCTGACGGCCGGTGCAAGGCGT
>DASWUW010000691.1:0-7065 GCA_036406335.1 Trebonia sp. | reverse complement strand
GGTCTCGGCGTCAGAGGCGCGGGCGATGGTGGCGCGGGCCCGGCGGACCGAGATCCTCCCGGTCGCCGGGAGCACGTCGGCGATGAAGCCGTAGGTGGCGGTCAGCTCGGCCGCGTGCGCGGAGCCGCCGCTCGCTTTGGCCTGGGTCCGGGCGAGCCAGTCGATGATGTCGCCCCAGCCCGGGGCGGCCAGCGAACCGCCCGCGTACTGCACCGACAGCGCCGCGCAGAGGTTGGCGAAGGCCAGCCGCTGCCGCAGCGGCCAGCCGCGCAGCGTCCCCAGCACGAACCCGGCTCCGAACACGTCGCCCGCCCCGGTCGGGTCGTGCGCGTTGACCGGCAGCGACGGGACCCATTCCTGCTCCCCGGTGGTGGAGTCGATGGCCAGGGCGCCCTGGCCGCCGCAGGTGACCACGGCCACCGGGACCCGGTCGGCCAGGGCGTGCAGGGCGTCGTTGGGGTCGTCGGTGCGGGTGTAGGCCATCGCCTCGTCGCTGTTGGGCAGGAAGCAGTAGAAGTCTTTCAGCTGCTCGAGCAGGCTGGGTGACCACTTCTCCTCCTGGTCCCAGCCGGTGTCGCCGAACAGCAGCATCCCGGCTTCCCGGGCCTTGGCGTGCCACTCCCGGGGCTGGGCGTCGAGGTGCGCGAACCCGATCGCCGCGTCCGGGACCTCGGCGGGCAGCTGGCTGGCGGCCAGCTGGCTGGCGGGCACCGGCACGGGGTGCATGTGGGTCAGCATGGCCCGGTCCCGCTCCACCACCATGGAGACCGTGACCGGCGAGTGCCAGTCGGAGAACCGGCGTGAGTAGGCCAGGTCGACGCCTTCCTGCTCGGTCAGCGTGGACCAGCAGAAGTCGCCGTACACATCGTCCCCGAACGCCGCGGCGAGCGAGGTCCGCACCCCGAGGCGGCTGGCGGCGATGGCCAGGTTGGCGATGCCGCCGGGACAGGATCCCATGCCCGAGGCCTGCACCTCGGTGCCGCGCACGGGCAGCGACGGCAGCCCGGTGAAGACGACGTCGAAGAAGACGGTGCCGTTTACGAACAGGTCGAAGGTGTGGTCGCCCATCTCCCCTCCTCGGAGTCGGTTTGCCGACCGGTAGGGTCCGGTACGTGCACGTCACTATTCTCGGCGGCGGCGGTTTCCGGGTGCCGCTGATCGCGCGGCAGCTGGCGGCCAGCGGACTGCCGGTCTCGCGGCTGACCCTGTACGACACCGATCCCCGCCGCCTGGCGGTGCTGGCCGGCGTGCTCCGCGGCGGCCCCGCGCCGGGCGCCCCGGGAGCACCGGCTGGCGGAGCCGGCCCGGGAGCGCTGCCGGTGAGCACGGTCACCGAGCTCGACCCGGCGGTGCGCGGGGCCGATATTATCTTCTCGGCGCTGCGGCCCGGCGGCCTGGACGGCCGGGTCGGCGACGAGCGGGCCGCGCTCGCGCTGGGGGTGCTGGGCCAGGAGACGGTCGGCGCCGGCGGGCTGGCCAGTGCCGCGCGCACCGTGCCGGCGGTGGACGCGATCGCCCGCCGGGTGGCCGAGCTGGCGCCGGACGCCTGGGTGATCTCGATGACCAACCCGGCCGGCATCGTCACCGAGGTGATGGCGGCGACGCTCGGGCCGCGGGTCATCGGCGTGTGCGACTCCCCCGTCGGGCTGATCCGCCGGGCCTGCGTCGCGGCCGGCGTCGACCCGGGGCCGTCCCTGGGCGCCGTGACCGACCGGGTCGATGCCGACTACCTGGGCATCAACCACCTGGGCTGGCTGCGCGGGCTGCGGGCCGGCGGCGCCGACCGGCTGCCCGGGCTGCTGGAGGAACCCGGCCTGCTGGGCGCCACCGAGGAGGGGCGGCTGTTCGGCCCGGACCTGCTGCGGGCGCTCGGGGCGATCCCGAACGAGTACCTGTACTGGTACTACGGCGGCCGCGAGGCGCTGCGGGACGTGCTGGCCGCCGGGCGGACCCGGGGCGAGCACGTCCGGGAGCGGCAGCAGGCGTTCTACGCCGCGGCGGCGGCGGTGCTGGCCGAAACCGGAGAGCGGGACGCGGCGGGGGCGCGGGACGCCGAAACTGGCCCGGCGGCCGCGGCGCGGCTGTGGCAGGCGGCCAACGACGAGCGCAACCGCAGCTACTTCGCGGAGCTGCGCACCGGCGCGCGGGCGGCCGCCCGGGACGAGGACGACGTGGCCGCGGGCGGGTACGAGTCGGTGGCGATCGCCCTGGCGGCCGCGCTGCACGGCGGGCCCGCCGCCCGGCTGATCCTCAACGTCCGGAACGGGGGGACGGTCCCGGCGCTGCCGCCGGACCTGGTGATCGAGGTGCCGTGCCGGGTGGACGCGGGCGGCCCGGTCCCGCTGCCGGTGTCCGCTCCGTCGGCCCATCAGCTTGGCCTCATGTCCGCCGTACGGGCCAGCGAGCGGGACATCGCCGACGCGGCCCTGCTTGCGTCCCGGCCTTCCGGCCCGGGGCCGGCCGCCGGCCGGGAGGAGCGCGCCGCCGCCCTGGCGCTGCGCGCTTTCGCTACCCATCCGCTGGTCAGCTCGCTGGATGCCGCGCGGGCGCTCGCCGCCGGCGTACTGTCCGGAGCGCGGCCCGAAGCCGCGTCGCTGATGACTGCCCATTCTACCGATTTATCCTATCGGTATAGTAGGCACGGGTTCGCGGTGTCTCGCGGGCCGGGCGACGCGGCCCGGTCCGGTAGGCCGGCCGGTCAGACGGAGGCGAGGGCCGGGGCGACCTGCTCGGTGAACAGGGTGAGGGCGGTGCGGTCGTAGGCGACCTCGGCGAAGTTGAGGATGGCGTAGCTCATGCCGTCCCGGCTGGCCTCGGTGAGGCGCTCGGCGACCAGTTCCGGCGTGCCCACCAGCGGGCCGCTGGCGAAACCGCTGACCCGGTCCTCCACGATGTCCGCGGGGACGCCGCAGCCGAGCATGTGGTCCTTCATCCAGGCGATGCGGTCCTGGACTTCCCGGTCAGTCTCGCCCAGGATGACGTTGTAGTTGGCCGACCGGGTGATCGCGCCGTAGTCGGTGCCGAGGTCGCGGCAGTGCCCCTCGAGGATCTCCGACTTGCGGCGGAAGACTTCCGGGGCGGGGTCGAAGTTGGTGTACTGCGCGTACTTGGCCGCGATGCGCAGGGTTTTCTTCTCCCCGCCGCCGGCGATCCACAGCGGGATGCCGCCGGCCTGGAGCGGCAGCGGCTGGCAGATCGCGCCGTCGACCTGGTACTGCTTGCCGTCGAGGGTGGCCGTGCCCGTGGTCCAGAGCTGGTGCATGATCTCGACGCCCTCGTCCAGCTGGGCGAGGCGCGTCCCCGCCGAGGGGAAGCCGTAGCCGTAGGCGCGCCACTCGTGCTCGTACCAGCCCGCGCCGATGCCCATCTCGGCCCGGCCGCCGGAGATCACGTCCACCGTCGCCGCGACCTTGGCCAGGTAGGCCGGGTTGCGGTAGCCCATGCAGGTGCACATCTGGCCGAGCCGGACCCGGCTGGTGGCGGCGGCGAACGCGGCCATCAGCGTCCAGGCCTCGTGGGTCGCCTCCTGGGTGGGTACCGGGACGGTGTGGAAGTGGTCAAAGACCCAGATCGACTCGTACGGGCCGTCTTCGGCCGCCTGGGCGACGCCCAGCATGGTCGCCCAGTGATCCTTGGTGTCGATACCGGCCAGGTCGAGCCGCCAGCCCTGAGGTACGAAAAGTCCGAAGCGCATGGCTCAACACCCTATGGGTTGGCCGGCGGCCCGGCTGAACCGGATCTAAGTAAACGCTTAACTAGCTGAACAGGGTGTGGTGGCGGCGCACCGACTGGACCAGCCCGATCGCGATCATGTCGGCGAAGACGGCCGAACCGCCGTAGGAGACGAACGGGAGGGGCAGGCCGGTGATCGGCATGATGCCGAGCGTCATGCCGATATTGACAAACGACTGGAAGGCGAACCAGACGGCGACGCCGGAGGCCACCAGCAGGCCGAACATGTCGTCGGCGAGCCGGGCGGCGCGGATCGCGCGCAGCACGATGAAGGACAGCAGGGCGACGATGACGGCGCAGCCGATAAAGCCGAGCTCCTCTCCGGCGACCGTGAAGATGAAGTCGGTCTGCACCGAGGGGACGAAGTTGCCGCCGGTGAACGTGCCGTGAAACAGGCCCTGCCCGTGCAGGCCGCCGGATCCGACCGCGATCTTGGCCTGCAGCCCGTTGTACCCGGACCCGGCCAGGTTCTGCTCCGGGTGCAGGAACGCGGTCAACCGGGTGAGCTGGTAACCCTTGAGCAGGTGCAGCGTCGCGACCGCGTAGATCAGGGCGGCCACCCCGGCCAGGCCGCCGAGCACCCAGTAGATCCGGACCCCGGACACGACGACAAGGCCGGCCAGCGTGAACACCAGGACCAGGGTGACGCCGAGGGCCGGCTCCCGCTCCACCAGGGCAACGAGCGGCGCGGCGGCCAGGCCCGCGAAGAGCACGTCCCTGATCGTCGGGCGGCCGGAGGGCAGGTTCCGCCGGGACAGCAGCCAGGCGGCGGACAGGATCAGGCCGAGCTTGGCGAATTCCGACGGCTCGACCTGGAAGCCGCCGGGCAGCGCGATCCACGCCTTGGCCCCGTTGACCGACTGGCCGACAGCGAGGACCGCGAGCAGCAGCAGCAGGGACAGGCCGTACAGCACCGGCGTCCAGCGCCGGATCCGGCGGTAGTCCAGCGACGCGGTAACGAACATCAGGACCAGGCCGAGCACCCCCCACAGCGCCGCCTTCTTCAGGTACGTGTGCGGGTCGAGGCCGGCCTCGCGCAGCGACGGCTCGGTCGCGGCCCACACCAGCAGCGTCCCGCCCGCGGTGAGCGCTCCGGTAACCGCGATCAGCGGCCAGTCCCAGGACCGGGCCAGGCCGCCCTGGGAGAACGACCGGGCCAGCGGCGACCGGCGGCGCGGCGCGAACGTGCCCAGCCGGGGGCCGCCCCAGCCGCGCGACGGGATTCCTACGCTCACTGGCCGCCGCCCTTCGCGGAAGTACGGGTTCTGGAGGCCTGCGCGGCCGCCTTGGCCCGGGACGCGGCGGTCAGCCTGGGCAGGGCCGGGAACTTACCCCCGGGCAGTGCCGCCTGCTTGCCTTCCAGGCCGTAGATGCCGTCCCAGATCGCGCGGACCGCCGGGGCGGCCGCGTCCGCGCCGTAGCCGGAGTCGGGCAGCATAACGACCACCACGTACTTCGGGTTGCCGCAGGGGGCGAAGGACGCGAACACCGAGGTCGCTTTCTTGCCCATGATCTGCGCGGTGCCGGTCTTGCCGGCCACGCAGACCTGGCCGGACGGGAACCCGCCGAACGCGCTCGCCGCGGTGCCCTGGCTGACCACGCCGGCCAGCGCCGAGCGCATGTAGGCGAGGGTTTCCGACGAGACGGGCAGCCTGCGGAGCACGGCCGGGCTGATCTTCCGCACCACCTGGCCGGACGCGGAGACCAGCGCCTCCCCCAGCCGGGGCTGGTACAGCGTGCCCCCGTTGGCCAGGGCGACGTAGGCATTGGCCAGCTGCAGCGGGGTGGCGGTCACGTAACCCTGGCCGATCGCCGCGATCGCCGCCTGGCCGGGTTCCCACACCCAGCCGTCCTGGCAGTCCTGGTACTCGATCTGCTGTACGTAGCTGCCGGCCGCCTTGCCGTTCTGGCACCAGTTCTGGTTTTTATGCGCGTTGTCCGCCCACAGGCGGTAGAGCCACTGCCGGGTCGGGATGGTGCCGGCGGACTCTTCCGGCAGGTCGACGCCGGTATCCTTCCCGAAGCCCCAGTCGAGCTCCATCTGCTGCATCTTCTGCACCGGGGCGTTCGGGTTCTGCGGGCCGTTGGCCTTGGTGTCATCGGACTGGTACATCTGGTAGCCGAGGTCGTAGTAGACGGTGTCACAAGACTGGATCAGCGCCTCGGACAGCGACATGGCGCCCAGGCTCGGCTCGCCGTCGTTGAAGAACGGGTGGCCCGCGATGCTGACCGACGCCGGGCAGTTGTACAGCCCGTGCAGCGGGAACCCGTCGGCGACCGCCGCCGCGGTCGAGGTGACCTTGAACGTGGAGCCGGGCGCGTACTGGCCCTGGGTGGCCCAGTTCAGCACCGGCTGGCCCGAGGCGCGGCCGAACAGGTAGTCGTACTGCTTCTGGGAGATCCCGTCGGCCCAGACCGACGGGTCGTAGTCCGGGTAGCTGGCCATCGCCACGATCCGGCCGGCCGTCGTCTCCACGATGGCCGCACCCTGGTTGGCGTCGTTGCCCGCGGCCCGCGACTTGGCGATCGCGTTGTTCAGGGCCTGCTGGGCGACGGCCTGGACGCCCGCGTTGAGCGAGGTGACCAGCGTGTCTCCGGTCTGCGCGGCGGTGCCGCCGACGGTACCGAGTACGTCGCCCGCGGCGTTTACCGCTACTAGCCGGGTGCCGGGCTTGCCCGACAGCGGCGCGTTGTACTGCGCCTCCAGGCCCGACTGCCCCACCAGGTCGTCGCCGGCGAAGCCGGTTTCCGGGAGGTGCTCCCGGGCCAGCTCCGCCTGGGTGACCGGCTGCAGGTAGCCGAGGACCTGCGCCGGGTTGGCCCCGCCGGGCATGGGATAGCTGGCCATCGGCGTGAGCTGCGCGGTGATGCCGGGGAAGAGCGACGGCTCCTCCATGATCTGCAGCGCGACCGTGTCGCTGACGTGTTCCGCGACCGGGATCGGCTGGTACGGCGACCCGGTCCAGCACGGCTGCCGGACCCCGCGGGTGCACAGCCTGACCTTGCCGGCCAGGGCCGGGACGGTCAGGCGGAGCAGCGGGGCGAGCCGGGCCAGCACCGCCCGGCCGTCGTCCCGGGTGGTCTGGGACAGCTGCATCATGTCGACCGAAACGGTCATCGAGGTCTGGTTGTCTACCAGCGGCGCCCCGGTATCGTCGGTGATCGAGCCGCGCACCGCGGGCACCACGATCGTCCTGGTCTGGTTCACCTGGGCCAGCGCCTGGTACTGCCTGGTGTTGAGGACCTGCAGGTACCACAGCCGGCCGCCCAGCGTGACGAGCATGGCGAAGGCGACGACGTAGAGCACGCCCAGCCGCCGGCGCGAACGGGGGA
>DASWUW010000690.1:0-5773 GCA_036406335.1 Trebonia sp. | reverse complement strand
CTTCAGTACGTATTCGGAACGGTCGCCGTACCCGCGGACATAGTGTCCTTCCAGGGGTTCCAGCGCGTGATTGAGCTTGTCCGCATAGGGACCGTAACGCCCTTTCACGTAGTCGAGGCTGAGCGGCTGCCCTCGTTCCTGAAGGAAGTACATGACCTTTTGGATCTCCAGGAGTGAGGAACCGTCTGCCGTCGCCGGCTCCTCCCGCTGGCTGAGGCGCGTGTAACTTCCCAGCATGGCCAGCAGCGCGGCCCGCCCAGCGGTCATGCCCGGTCGCTCCGTACGGACTGGCATCCAGACACACCTCACCATGGCTACACGTCGTGATGGACTAAGCCAGTTTTCCACGAATGCGGCTGCGGTTCAGGCGGAGAAGGACCCCGCCGCTTCCTGGTTCCGCCGCCGCACGTACCCGCGCAGCGAGTCAACCGACGCAAACACCTCGTACCCGAGCTCCCGCAGCCGCCCCAGATCCGCTCCCCCCGGATCAAGGTCAAGGATCACCGGATCACCCAACCCAGGCTGCAGCCCCTCTGGCCAGCAGGCCGCGGCGACGGTCAGCACCCCGCCGGTCGCCGGGTCGGACACCTCGCAGTCCACCGCCGGATCAGCGCACCCGAGCTCAGCCAGCTCGGCGACGAGCCCCGCCACCTGGTCCTGGCGGGGTTCGGCGTCTTCCCGGTCGCCGGCCGGGACGGTCAGCCGCTCCAGCGGCGGGCTGGAGCCCGCATCACGCCCCGACCGCAACGAGTCCAGGAACCGGTTGGCGGCCGCGGCCAGCAGCTCCCGCCGCGCGCCGACGAAGTCGGGGTAGCGGTCAACCGCCCAAAGCGCCGGGCCGGGCGGGATCCACTGCGAGGCGAGCGCGCCCGGGTGCCTGGCCTCGACCGCGCCGAGGTAGTCCGGCGGCGGGCGCTTGCCGATGACCAGGGTCGCTTCCTGGGTGAGGAAGCAGAAGTTGGCCACGGCGTTGACCTGGCTCCGGTCGTACCCGGCGGCCTGCAGCGCCGTCTTGGGGAAGACCGGGTGGATCTGCAGGCTGGTGAGGTCGCCCAGCAGCGGGCTGTGCAGGGGCAGGCCGCTGCCGAAGTCGCGGGCGCCGTGGACCCGGGTGAGCAGGTACAGCAGCGGGTAGCAGCGCGAGCCCAGGCCCGATCCCTCGAAGTCGCGGGGGTCAACAGCCAGGTTCCCGCCCTGCCAGCGTTCGAGTGAGCTGATCAGGCCGTCCACGCCGGACCTCGCCGCGGTGGAGTAATCGGAGTTGAGGGCGGTCTCGGTCGAGCCGGCGAACCGCCCCCGCAGCGCGGAGTGGACGTACCAGTACAGGAGGCGGTCGGTCTCCGCCGGGTCGGCGAAATGGCCGCCGGTCAGGTGGAGCAGGCGGCAGATGACCGGGATGGCGTAGCGGCCGGTCAGCACGCGGTCGTGGTCCAGGCCGAGGCGGCCGGCTACCACCTCCAGGAACTGGCTGACGTAGCGGGCGGCTGCTTCCAGCGCCCGCCGGAAGTCGGGCACCGGGACCGCGTCCAGGGAGCTGAACTCGGCCCGGCCGGCGGCGACGGCGGTCACCACCCGCAGCAGCCAGTCCAGGGTGAAGGAGAAGCCTTCCTTTTCCCAGGTGTCCAGGTGACCGCGCAGGACGGCGCGGGCCTGCGGCCACTGGGCGCACTTGCGGGCCAGCGCCAGGTCGCCCCGGGACAGCCTGGTCCCGCCGGCGTTGACCCGGTTGAAGATGTCGACCACCACGTCGACGGTCTTGTCCGCGCCGGTGATCCGCTCCTCGTGCAAGTCCCGCTCGAGCAGCTGCTGCAGCCGGGCCAGCCGCCCCAGGTACGGAACGAGCCGGGGCCGGGTCTCCGGGTGCTCGTTGAGCGCGGCCACGTGGTGCTCCAGGCCCTCGGTGAACAGGGAGGTGACGTCGATCCAGTGCGGGTCGCCGTGCATCTTGGCCGGGGTGTAGAACTCGAACGCCTCGTCGGCCAGGTGGAACCGCAGCCCGGAGAACGCCCGCTCGTCGCCCTGGAAGAAGGCCGGGGGCCGCCCCCGGGTGATGCCGTAGAGCGAGGTGATCCGCTGCTGGCCGTCCAGGATCAGCACCCGCAGGGCGGCCCCGGGCGGGGTATCTCCCCGGACCAGGGCCGCGTCGGCCCGGGTCTCCCAGGTGAGCAGGCTGCCGACCGGGTAGCCGCGGTAGAGCGACCGCAGCAGCCCGCGGACCTGGTCGCGGTTCCACACGTAGCCGCGCTGGAACTCCGGCAGCAGCATGCTGCCCGCGTCGACCTGGTCCAGGATCGCGGTCAGCCTGGTCAAGATTCCCCCTGTCACTTCGCCTGCCGGCCAGCTCGCGGACGCAGGCCTGACATATGCCGGCTGCACGGCGTTTATCTGATCGAGTCCGTGTCTCGCTAGGGCGCAGGTCGCCGGCCGGTCTAATATGCGAGCTTTGGACAAGCCAACTTCCGGGACGGCTGTTAGGGAGGATACGGCAGGTGACTCGCCTGGCGATCGCCAAGAGCTTTCTGACTGACTACGCACGGCTGGACAAGGACGTCCGGAGCGCCGTGGATGTCGCCGTGTCCCGGTTTGCCAGGAACCCCGATCCCGGACAGTACCTGGAAAAGCCGCCGGACACCTGGGACGACCGGATCCGCACCATGCCGGTGGACAACGGCTGGCGCGGCGTCGTGCTGGCGCCGACCCAGGGTGATATCTACTGCCTGGTCTCGGTACTGCCGCGGGAGGCGGCGCGGTCCTACGTCACCAGCCGCCGCTTTACCGTCAACCGGGCCCTCGGGGTGCTGGAGGTCCGCGACGAGGAAGCGATCCGGCGGTTCCGGCCCGCTCCCCCGACGACCGCCTTCCCTGGTGCGCGGCTGTTCGCGGACATCGGCGACGCCGACCTGACCGGGCTGGGGATCGACGCGGAGATCCTGCCGAAGATCCGGCTGCTGGCCAGCGAGGCGGACCTGGACCGGCTGCAGGCGGCGCTGCCGGACGCCCAGTACGCCGCGCTGCGCGCGCTGGCCTGCGGGATGACCGTGGAGGAGGCCCGGGAGGAGATCTACCGGCTGTACGTCGCCGACGCGCCCCCCGTGCTGGTAGATCCGGACGATCTCGTCTCGGCGATGGAGCGCACTCCCGGCGAGGTGACTTTCGTGTCGGGTCAGGAGGAACTCCGGCTCGTTCTGTCCCATCCGTTTGCGCAGTGGCGGACCTTCCTGCACCCGGGCCAGCGCAAGATCGCGCTGCGGCCCAGCTACGCCGGGCCGGCTCAGGTCACCGGCGGCCCGGGGACCGGCAAGACGGTCACCGTGCTGCACCGGGCCGCGTTCCTGGCCGCTTCCGCGGACCGGGTGCTGGTGACCTCGTTCAACGGCATCCTGGCGGACGCCCTGGCGACCCAGCTGGACCTGCTGGTCCGGGACGACGCGGTGCGCCGCCGGATCGAGGTGCTCAACGTGGACCGGGTGGCCTACGCGGTCGTCAAGGCGGCCTGGGGCGCCCCGGTGATCGCGGACGAGGCGGTGCTGCGCCGGCTCTGGGCCGAGGCGGGGACCTGGGCCGGCCTCGACTTCACCCCGGCGTTCCTGAAGAACGAGTGGGAGCAGGTCATCCTGGCCCAGAACCTGAGCTCGGAGCAGGCCTACCTGACCTGCCTGCGCACCGGGCGGGGGCGGCCGCTGACCAAGACCCAGCGCAGCCAGGTCTGGCAGGCCGCGCAGCGGGTCACCGACGAGCTCGCCGCCGCCGGGCAGTCCACCCACCTGCAGCTGGCCAACGAGGCCACCCAGCTGCTGCGCGCGGCGCGAGCGCCCCGCTACCGGCACATCCTGGTGGACGATGCCCAGGACCTGCACCCGTCGCAGTGGCGGCTGCTGCGCGCGGCGGTGGCGCCGGGACCGGACGACCTGTTTATCGCGGCCGACCCGCACCAGCGCATCTACAACAACCGGGTGTCGCTGGCCAGCTTGGCGATCAGCGTGCGGGGCCGCAGCCACCGGCTGTCGCTGAGCTACCGGACCACCCAGGAGATCCTGGCCTGGGCGGTGCCGCTGCTCGGCAAGGAGCCGGTGTCCGGGCTCGACGGCGAGGCCGAGTCGCTGGTCGGCTACCGGTCCCCCGTGCACGGCGCGCCCCCGCGGCTGCGGGCCGCGGCCACCCGGGCCGAGGAGTTCAGCTGGCTGGCCGCGCAGATCCGGTCCTGGCTCGCACTGGGGATCGAGCCGCAGGCCATCGGGGTGACCGCCCGGTCGGCGGAGCTGGTTCGCACGGCCCGTTCGGTGCTTACGGCGGAGGGAATCGCGACTAGCCCGCTGAGCGCGCGCGGCCGGGCCCAGGCGGTGCGGGCCGGGACGATGCACGCGATGAAGGGGCTGGAGTTCCAGGCGGTGGCGGTGGTCGGGGTCGAGCAGGGGTCGGTCCCGCAGCTGGCCGCGGTTACCCCGGCGGGCGAGGATCCGGTCGCGTACGGGCAGGACCTGCAGCGGGAACGGTGCGTGCTGTTCGTGGCCTGCACCCGGGCGCGGGACCAGCTGTACGTGTCCGGGACCGGGGAGCTGAGCCCCTTCCTGCCTCCGCTGGAGGCTCCGGTCGCCGTGGCGGTCGCGGTCGCGTAGCGGGCCGCCCGGAAAACCGGGAGAACTGCCCAACCAAACTCCGGGCTGCGCCGTCTCTGAGTGCGTCAGGTACTTACACGGGGCACGGGGAACGGGAATTCAGCATGAACCGGAGACGCACTACCTTTATCGCTTCAATTTTTGCTTCGGTCACGATTGGCTTGACGGCCGGCCTGGCCGCGCAAAGCGGCGGCGCCGCCGCCAGCACCGGCGACGCGGCCGCGAGCAGCGGCCCGTCCGCGCACGCGGGCACCACCGCGCTCACCGCTAGCTCCGCCCCCAAGTTCATCCTGCCCGGCTGCGACGGCAATGCCGAAGTCGCCCCGGCGGACATCAGCAACTGCGGAGACGGGGCCGTGGGGCTCACCCGCCTGCACTGGACGAGCTGGACCTCCCACCTGGCCAGCGGCTACGGTGCCTACTACCTGAACGACTGCACGCCCACCTGCGCGGGCGGCCACTTCCACGTCTACCCGGCACTCGTGGACCTCTGGGGCAGCGCCGCGGTCAAGGGGCACCCGTCGGAGCGCAAGTACACCGAGATGACCCTTGTCTTCACCGGGAAGCGGCCGCCCGTCTACCAGGTGGTCGACGGCAAGACCAGCGTTACCCACCCGGTCACCCTGACCCTGCCGACCTACCCCTGAGACCGCGGCCGCAGGGGTCACGGGGGGCGGGGGTGTTAGCTGGGTCCGTTCCGTTGCTTGCTTGTGCGGTTGCTTTGACCGGTCCTGCTCAGGGCGGGGCGGTGAAGCGGTAGCCGGCGCCGCGGACCGTTTGCAGGCTGGCGGCGCGGTCGCCGAGTTTACGGCGCAGGGCGCTGATCACGACCTCGACGACGTTGCTGCCGCCGCTCCAGTCGTAGCCCCAGACGTCGCGCAGCAGCGCCGCCCGGCCGACGACCCGGCCTTCGCGTTCGTGCAGGTACTGAAGGACGTCGAACTCCAGCTGGGTGAGATCGGCGGGGCGGCCGTCGAGGACGAGCTGACGGCGGCTGGGATCGAGCAGGGCATCGTCGTCGACGAGCATTTCCCGGGCGGCGAGATCGGTCAGCCAGCCGTCGACCGAAGACGGTCCGAAGTCGTTGTAGAGGGCATGGTAAACGGTCCCGCCGATCTCGGCCTCGCCGTCCGGGAGGCGGGCGAAGCCGAGCGGCG
>DASWUW010000689.1:0-5924 GCA_036406335.1 Trebonia sp. | reverse complement strand
TGCGCACCTGGCTCTACCGGATCGCGACCCGGGTGTGCCTGACCGCCGCGGACAGCCGGGAGCGGCGCGTGCTGCCGTCGGGAATCAGCGATCCGCTGGCGGACGGCGCCGCGCCGCTGGGGTCGCGGCGACCCGAAGTGCCCTGGCTCGAGCCGATCCCCGATCACGCCTTCGCCCCCGACCCGGCCGACGTGGTGGTCAGCCGTGAGGCGACCCGGCTGGCGTTCGTCGCCGCCCTGCAGTACCTGCCGGCCCGCCAGCGCGCCGTGCTTCTGCTGCGCGATGTCGTCGGACTCGCCGCCGCCGAGGTCGCGGAGTTGCTCGATCTGTCCGCCACGGCCGTGAACAGCGCGCTGCTACGCGCCCGGGCCCGCATCGAGGACCGCCCGCGCCCAGAGGAGGTTGGCGTGAACGCCATCGACCGGGTCCTGCTCGAGCGGTACATCACCGCCTACGATAACGCCGACCTGCCCGCCCTGGCCGCGCTCCTGAAGGACGAGGTACAGCTGGAAATGCCGCCGATCCTGACCTGGTTCGCCGGCCGGGACGCGGTCCTGGAGTTCTTCGCCACCCGGGCGCTGCGGTCACCCGGACGCCGCGTCATCGCGACGCTCGCGAACGGGTGCCCGGCGGTCGCGTCCTACCACCTCGAAGCGGACGGAACGTACGCGGCGCACAGTATCCAGGTTCTCGAGACCGCGGACGGCGCGATCACGCGCATCTACGCGTTTCTCGACACCGCCCTGTTCCCCGTCTTCGGCCTGCCGCTGTCGCTAGCGGGTACGCCGGCTGGTCCGCCGGGAGCAGCCGGGCCAGCGTCCGCGGCGACCGGGGGAGAAGGCGGCCGCTGAGCGGGACTGCCCGGGCGGGCCGGGCGTAACGGCGCGGACGAGCTCGCGGTCAGCCGCCGGCCGGGCCGTCGAACCAGCGGGCGAACCAGGAGCGGATACGCTCCAGCACGTCGATCTGGTGCGCCCGCTCGGTGAAGGCGTGGTTCTCCCGCGGGTAGATCACCAGGTCGTGCTCCACCGCGAACTCGGTCAGAGCCCGGTGGAAGTAGACGGCCTGGCCGACCGGGACGTTGGTGTCGTCCTCGCCGTGCAGGATCAGCACCGGCGTGCTGACTTCCGCCGCGTAGGAGACCGGGCTCTGCCGGTCGTGGAGGTGCGGTCCGGGTCCCTCCCAGCCGCAGCTGCCGCCCAGGGCAGCCTCGGCCCGGCCCAGCTCGCCCACGCCGACCTGCATGGCCCAGTCCGCTATGCCGGCGCCCATCACCGCGGCGCGGAAGCGGCCGGTGCGGGTGACCGACCACGCGGCCAGGAAGCCGCCGTGGCTCCACCCGGCGATGCCGAGCCGGGCCGGATCGGCGGTGCCGTCCGCCACCAGGTGATCCACCCCGGCCAGGATGTCGGTCCACTCGTCCTGGCCCACGGCCCGGGCCACCAGGGCGGCGAACGCCTGGCCGTGCCCCTGGCTGCCGCGCGGGTTGGGGTGAAATACCGCGTAGCCGGCCGCGGCCAGCCACTGGCCCCACGACCACCAGCCCAGCATGAGCTGGTCCGCCCAGCGGCTGTAAGGGCCGCCGTGAACCACCGTGACCAGGGGGAAAGGACCGTCCGACCGGCTCCGGCCCGGCGGCAGGATCAGCACGCCGTCTATCTCCAGGCCGTCCGGTGCCCGCCAGGACAGCCGCTCCTGGGTCCCCCACGAGACGGCGCGCAGCTCAGGGCGGGTATCGCTCAGCCGGACCAGGGCATCCGGCGGGCCGGCGGCGACATCGGCCGGCGTGTAGGCCGTGCTTGCCAGTACCGCGATCACGGTCCCGTCGCCGCTGACGCTGAGACCGGCGGCCGAGCCGGGCCAGCCGGTCACCCGCCGAAACGACGGGCCCGCCGGATCCAGCCGGTAGAGGGCGGTGTCCAGCCCCTCGGCGAACAGCGCCGCCGGCGGCCCGCCGGCGACCTGGACAAGCTCATCCGGGCACGCGGCCGCGGCGGCGGTTAGTTCCCGGGGCCCGCCCGCCGCGGTCCCGCCGGCCGGGACGGCGACATCGAGCACGGCAACCCCGTCACCGGGCGGCACGGCGGCCAGCCAGGCGATATGCCAGCCGTCGGCGGCCTGCCACCAGGCGGGCGACCGGGCTTCAGGACCCAGCGGGCCCAGGTCTTCCGCGGTGCCGCTGTCCAGCCGGACGACATGCAGCCGGCTGGTAAAGACGCCCGGCTCGTACTCCGGGCATTCCCAGCTCATCACCGCCAGCGGTCCGCCGTCGGGGCGCTGCGCCATGCCGGTGACGTGGCGCCCGGCCAGGCCGGCGGCTACGGTGAGCTCGCCGGAAGCCAGGTCGAGCAGGCGCAGGCGATGCCAGAGCCAGTGCTGGCGGACCCGGCGCTCGGACCACGCCAGCGCATCATCGTGGCGGGCCTGGCGGCGCTCGTCGTCGCCGGTCAGCTCGTCGCCGGCCACGATGGCGGCCAGGCGTCCGCCGGCCAGCAGAGCGAGCCCGGAAATGTCGCCGCTCCAGTGCAGTACCGTTTCGGCCGCTCCGGACGGCCCGCCCCGGTTGATGCCGTGCCGGTGGAGCGCCCCGCCGGCGACGTAGAACAGCCAGGCGGAGTCGGGAGACCAGCGCGGCAGCCGGACCGGCGCGCGGCCGCTGGCCAGCCTGACCGGGGCCGCGCCCCCGCCCGCGGCCGCGAGCCACAGCTCGCTGACCCGGTACCCGGGTGCACCGGGGGCGGAAGTGGTCCAGGCGGCCCAGCGGCCGTCGGGCGAGAGCACCGGGTCGGCCGCGTGGACGCCGTCCACGATCAGTTCCGCCGTCAGGAGGCGCGCTTCCTCGTTCGCTTCGGTCACCCGGAAAATTATGCCCCGGCGGGCGAGCCCGCCCGCTTCCTGAGGTCCGGGTGGACGGTTACCGGCCCGCGAGGGCGGCGTCGAGGAGTGTCGCCGCGGCCGCCCGGGCGGCCGCGGCCGCGGACCGGTCGTGGTCCATGCGCATCGACAGGCCCGCCCCGTCGTAGACCATGTGCAGCTGACGGGCGAGTTTCTCCGGCTCGGGCGCGCCTGCCTCGCGGGCCAGCCCGGTGAACACGCCGCGCATCCAGCTCCGGTAGTCCTCGGTCGCGCTGGACACGGCCTCGCCGGGGGACTCGGCGCTGGCGCTGGCGAACGCGCAGCCGCGGAACTCCGGGTCGGCGAACATCTCGCCCTGGGCGTCGAATACGGCTAGCAGCCGGCGACGCGGGTCGTCGGACCGCTCCACCCAGCGGGCGACGCGGGCCGCGGTCCGGGCGTGGCGGCCTTGCAGGTAGGCCCGGACCAGCTCGTCCTTGCTGCCGAAGGTGTTGTAGAGCGAAGCCTTGGCCACGCCCGCCCGCTCGATCACCCGGTCAATCCCGACGGTGTGCACGCCCTCGGCGTAGAACAGCTCGTTGGCGGCGTCCAGCAGCCGCTCGCGCGCCGACGTCCCGGTCGCTGTCTTAGCGCACATCGCCGACCACCTTTCTAGACTGGTCTGTCTACTGCATCATAGGCCGTTCGCGCCCGCCGCGCGAAGCTCAGCCGGACCGGCGGGTCCGGGCCAGGGCAACGAGGGCCAAGCCGGCCAGCACGATCAGCGCCACCCCGTAGTCGCGGGCCGCGCCGATGATGCCGGCCCCGTGCACCGCGAGGAAGCCGGCGGCCACGACGGGGACCCCCATGCCAAGGTAGGCGACCACGAACACCAGCGACAGCACGCCGGCCCGCTCGTGCGGTGCGGCCAGGGGAACGACGGTGCGGATGCCGCCCTGGAAGCCGCTGCCGAAGCCGATGCCGCTGACCGCGGTGCCCGCGAAGAACAGCGCCGTCGACCCGGTGCCCAGCGCGACCAGCGTGATCGCGACGCCGGCGACCAGCGCGATGACCCCGGTGAGCATCACCGTGCGGGCAGGCGCCTTGCGCAGCAGGTAGACCGAGGCCACGGCGGTCGCAGTCAGCGTCGTCATGGACGCCCCGCCCAGCACGACGCTGGACGAGCCGGTCAGTGACTGCACCAGCGCCGGGGCGAGCGCGGCGTACAGGCCGGCCAGTGCCCACACGGCGAACACGACGGGCGCGGCGGCGAGCATGGGGGCGCGGACCGCGCGGGGGAGGCGCACCTCGGGTACCAGCGCCGACAGCCGGACCGGGCTGCGGGTCACGGTCTCCCGCAGCAGTGCGACGCCGGCCGCCTGCAGGACCATCACTCCGGCCAGCACCAGGTAGATCAGGTGCGCGGGAGCCGGGAGGAACTGCACGAACAGCGCCGAGAGCAGCGCGCCGGCGCCGGTGCCGATACCGGGCGCGAGCGCGTTGGCCAGTGCGCCCCGGTCGCGGCTGATGTCCAGCATGCCCGCCCCGATGGCGCCGAGGGCCGCGCCGGTCGACAGACCCTGGATGACCCGGGCGGCCATCAGCTCGCCGACTCCGCTGGCGCTGGCGTAGACCAGCAGCGAGACGACCTGGACGGCAAGCGCACCGAGTAGCACCGGGCGCCGCCCGGTGTAATCGGACAGCCGGCCGAAGACCAGCAGCGAGCTGAGCACGGCGACCGCGTACACCCCGAACACGATCGTCGTGGTGATGGGGGTGAATCCCCATTCGCGCTGGTAGAAGGCGTACAGCGGCGACGGGGCGATGGAGGCGGCCAGCATCGAGACGATCAGCGAGGCCAGCAGCAGCAGCGCGGGCGTGCCCGCCAACCGCGGCAGCCGGGCCGGGCGCGCGAGCGGGTCCGCGGGAAGGTCGGGCACGCCGCCGGGGACTGGCCGGGCGGAGGACTTCGCAGCGGCGGACGGCAGCTCGGCCGTCCCGCGGCTCTGGTTCATGACGACTCCCGGTCTAAGTTAATTGGGTAGACCAGTCTGTCTACTCACGACCTCATTATACAGACCGGTCTGTTCAATGCAAGAGCCGCAACCCGCTCGCCCGTGCCCTGACGCTGACCTTCAGCCAGGCCGGCGGGCGGGTAACCCTCGAACTGCAGCTGCCGTGACCGGAACCAGCCTGAGGCGCGGCCGTTGGCTACCCGGCCGCTACCCGGCGGGCGGCCCGGGCCGACCAGCGGCCGTCGGAGTACCCGACGTCGATCGGATGGTCGAAGGCGGCGGACACGTTCGGCGACGTGATCGCCTCCAGGGCGGGCCCGGCTGCCACCACCCGCCCGTCCGCCAGCAGCAGGGCATGCGTGGTGGAGGACGGCAGCTCCTCCAGGTGATGGGTCACCAGCACCGACGCGACGCCGGGATGAGTCTCGGTGAGCAGGTCGACGGTCTCCAGCAGCTGCTCCCGGGCGGCGATGTCCAGCCCGGTCGACGGCTCGTCGAGGAGCAGCAGCTGGGGCTCGCAGATCAGCGCCCGGGCGATGAGAACCCGCCCGCGCTCACCCTGAGACAGCACGTTCCACCGGGACGCCGCCTTGGGGCTCAGCCCGAGCGCATCCAGCAGCTCGTCGGCGCGCCGGGCCTCCTCGGCGGTCGGCCGCCAGCGCGGCGCCGTCTCGATGGTCCCGGTGAGGCCGGTCAGCGTGATGTCCCGCACCGTGAGCGGCGAGCGCAGCGGGTGGCGCGGGTTGACGTGCCCGATGGCGCGCCGGAGCGCCTGCAGCTCGACGTGGCCGAGCTGCCCGCCCAGCACCCGCACCGACCCCGTGCTCGGGTGGGTGACCGCGCCGCAGAAAGCCAGCAGGGTGCTCTTGCCCGCCCCGTTCGGCCCGAGCAGAGCCCAGTGCTCGCCCGCGCGCACGGTGAAGCTGACCCCGCGGATAATCTCGCTGCCGTCCCGGCGGTAGGTCACGTCCTGGAGCTCGAGCACTGGCGGAGCCAAAGTTTGCGCACTCATCGGGACGGCCGCTACCTGCCAATTCGCTCGGGGGACACCGTAATCATAGGCGACTGGCAGGT
>DASWUW010000688.1:0-3805 GCA_036406335.1 Trebonia sp. | reverse complement strand
CCAGTAGTCCTCCAGCCGCATCCGCTCGTCCGGTATCCGGCGGAAGGCCCGCCGTCCCGCCAGGACGTTTTCCCACAGTTCGTCGGGCGAGCCGGCGTCCGGGTACCGGCAGGAGACGCCGACGATGGCGATCGGATCCTTCACGGCGCCGCCTGCCTAGTAGCCGGGACGTCGGACTGCTCGATGGCCAGGCCCTCGGCCTCCGCGAGCGGGGCCTGCGGACCCGGCGCCACCGCGGGCGCCCTCCGCTCCCGCCGGGTTCGCCGCAGGTAGGCGATCCACCAGCCCAGGCCGCGGGCCCCGCAGACGATCGCGGTGGCGAAGAAGAGCGTGTAGACGATGTTGAATTCCATCAGGGCCGCGTAGACGACGGCCACGCTCATGCCGAACACGAACTGGGCCCGCGGCTTGGTGGGCGTGGTGCCCGGGTCAGTGATCATGTAGTTCGTGAAGAGGACGAACGCCACGCCGGTCATGACGCTGAGCGCGGTGTTGAGCTGGACCCCCCAGAGCCAGTGCCTGACGAAACCCTGGATCATGAACGTGCCGAGCCAGCCGGCGATCAGCGGCACCCGTTTGGTCAGCATCGCGTTGATGACCGTGCCCGCGGTCAGGATGATGATGGGGATCATGAGGCGGAAGTAGCTGCTGGCCCACTCGGTGAACATGTAGGGCGGCGAGATGCTGACCCAGGAGCCGAACAGCAGCAGCGTCGTGGCGATGCCGAAGTTGGACGGGTTCATGAAGTGGCGCATCCGCCCGGCGATGGGCGCCTGCAGGAAGTGCTTCTGGCTCACCGCGATGACGACGCCGAGCAGCACCGGCCAGAACTGGTTGTTGGCGTAGAGCAGCATGTTCACCGCGAGGGCGGTGATATGCGCGGGCAGCAGGAACTCGTAGACGCCCCGGGCTCCCCGGCCGAGGAAGCGCGGCTGCTCCTGGTAGGCCCATGCGTGGATGAGCTCGAAGATGATGTCGGTCGCGTACGCGGTGAG
This sequence comes from Trebonia sp., assembly GCA_036406335.1. GTDB lineage: Bacteria > Actinomycetota > Actinomycetes > Streptosporangiales > Streptosporangiaceae > Trebonia. Next base: position 2,810 of record DASWUW010000688.1, on the reverse strand, counting down.
CACCGCGAACAGTGGCCACAGCCAGGGCTGCTCGAAGCCGAGCAGCGTGTAGCCGAAGACGTTGAGCGCGCTGATCGAGATCGCGAAGTTGCGCAGTGCGGTGTAGCGGGGATCGGCGGCCCGTTTCGCCTTCGCTGCGATCGGGCCGGCGGTAAGAGCCGAGCTTGGTGACTGAACGGTGGCGGTCATTGGCTCGCTACCTCCGTCGCGATATTGGTGAGCATGAGGTTGTGGGTCCCGGAATCGAGCGTGATGGTCTGCTGGTGCTGCCGGCTGCTGTTGTCCGCCCAGCTCAGGTGGACGCTGACCGGGCCGTGGTAGGAACCGAGGCCGAAGGCGACCTCGAAGCTGCGCTTCCCGGCGCTGCCGCTTCCCCCGTCGAGCTGCGAGATCTGGGTATGCCCGGCGTAGGAGACCTGCACGGTTGTGCCGTAAGCCGGGGCACCGAGGCTCTCCAGGCCCTGGCCCGCCTGGCGGCCGCCCGCGGCCGGCCGGTAGAGCTGGAGGCTGAGGTTATTTCCGATGTCCGGCGAGTCGTTGGCGTAGAAGGCGGGCGGCCCCCACTGCCGGGCGACGGCGAAGTCCAGCCGTCCGTCGCCACGGGTGTCGGCGGTCGCGGCGCCCCGGGTCGGGATCTCGGCGCACAGGCCGAGCTGCTGGCTGACGTTCACGTAGCTGCCCGAGCCGTCCCTAGCGTAGAAGGCGAGGCACTGGTGTCCGGCGAGGTCGTCGCCCGGCTCGACCACCGGCCAGTTGGCGGGGTTGCTGAGCAGGTTGTCGTTGGTCATGGCCAGTTCCTGGAGCCAGTTCCAGCGGTCGACCGTCCCCTTGATGAACCCGTCGGTCTGCACCACGTCCAGGTTCCCGTGATTGAGGAAGTCGCCGAATTTCACGTCCCAGGACCAGCCGGTCCAGGCCATGCCCAGCTGCTCGGCATCTTGGTCGAACGGCGCCACGCCGCTCGCGAGATCGGCCTGCATCTGCTTATCGCTTGACGCCGCGTTCATGAAGACGAGGTTGCTTTCCTCGAGTCCCCAGGGGGTGGTGATATCGCTGATCATCATGTCGAACTTTCCGTTGTCAGCGAGGTCGCCGAAATCGACTCCCATGCCCTTGAAAGAAGCCCGGCCGACTACAAACGACTTGGGGGTGAGCGCGCCGCGCCGCCCGACCGCGACCGAGAACTTGATGTTCCCCGGGGTCGATTCGTTGTAGAGCAGGTGACCAGGACCGAAGTCGTTCGCTATATAGAGATCGGGCAGGCCGCCCCCGGTCAGGTCGGCGGTGGCCGCGCCCAGGGTCCAGCCGGTCGAGTCCGCGTAGGGGATCGCGTTCTGGACTATCTTGTAACTGACCGTCGGATCAGGCCCGGACGTGCCGCCGAGCCACTGGAATATGTAGTCGCCGCCGCCGTTTTGCGCGTCCGACAGTGACGAGGGCATCTGCACGTCGTTAATGCCGTCTGGGTTGAGAACCTCCGAGTCCGGGAAATAGTTTCCGATAAGGAGATCGGGATGGCCGTTGCCTTCAAAGTCCGCGACCGCGGCCGCGTTGGTGTTCCACAGCGGGCCGTTGTAGGTTCCGTTGACGTCCTCGGGCATCAGCTCCACCGGGCGGTAAGCGCTCGCCGACGGCGCCTTCGCGGTCGAGCGGGCCAGGAAGATGATCGGCGACCGGCCCCAGTAGTACACGAGGAAGTCGGTCCGTCCGTCGCCGTTGTAATCCCCGGGGACGCAGCCCATCGGGGCCATGGTGGAGTTCATCGGCAGCGGCGCCGGGTTGAGCGCGAACGGCGGGAACCGGTCGGCCTTCGGCGCGGTGGGAGCGTAGGTGATGATCACGTCGTCGGTCCGCGGGTCGACGATGCACATGCCGTCATCGAGGCCGTGACCGGTGACGTCGGTCATCGCGATGCTCGCCCCGACCGATGAAATCCACGACACCAGATGCTGGTAAGCCGGGTTCACCGTCCGGATGGCCTGGGTCGGATGATAGCCGGGCGGCATCGCGATCGGCATTTGCTTGAATTCGTACGATGCGGCGACCTTATTCCCATTTACTGGCGACGCAACGGCCATATTTGCGCCGACGTATATCCCAGCGAGCACGAGCAGTGCTGTTATTGCAGGCACTAGGCGACGAAATCTGGCATGCAACATAGACATGGATCAAATGTGCGGCCAGATCCGGCCCAAGACATCTCGGACCTTGCTTACCACGCCGTTCGGCGCAGCCTGAGGTTACGGCCTCTGGTCAGAGCTGGCGGATCGCGGTATGCCGGTGTCATGAGGTATCCCGATAGCGGCGGGCTGACCGATGCGGAACGCGCCCGCCGGGAGCGGGTACGGCTGGCAGCGGCAGAGCCGATCGAGCGTGCCGGCCTGCGCGCGGCAACCTGTGGATTGCGCAGACAGCGGGTGACGGCAGCTATAGCCTTCCCCGCGCTTAGGACCAGCTGATAGCATTCTGCCCGTGGCATGGCTGGAAATCATCGGGCAGGCGCAGGCAACAGGGAAGCTGGCTGAGGTCTACGCAGCAGCGGACAACCGACCGATGCCCACGGTTTACCGGCCACCGCACGGCGACGCAGCCGGGATTATTCGCGCCCACAGCCTTGACCCCGAGTTGCTCCTGCGGACATTCAGTGTGTCCGGTGCGCTGGCGGCTTCGGGGCTGGCCTGGGCCGATCGAGAGCTGCTGGCAAGTACCACGTCACGCACCAACCAGTGCTTTTATTGAACATCCGCTCACGCAGAGTTTCTGCGTGTCGCAAGCGGTGAAACCGCTACTTCGCTGGCCGTTCTCCAGGG
>DASWUW010000687.1:0-1526 GCA_036406335.1 Trebonia sp. | reverse complement strand
CGCCGCCGATCCACATGACCGCGCCGCCCTCGTGCAGGTCGTTCACCGCGGACGGCCCCCAGGAGCGCGGGTCCATGGGCACGAACGGGTCGCTCTGGTAGGAGCCGAGCACGACTCCGGTGAACGCGTCGACCGGCATGGCGATGAACAGCAGGAACAGCCGCAGCGGGTACGACACCTTCCACTTGATCGGCTCCTTGCCGACCAGCGGCAGGAAGTACAGGTAGCCGACGACCAGATAGAGGACATGCTCGCCCTGGTGCACCGCTTCATGCTCCGTGACCAGGTTCATGAAATTAGTCAGGTGCGTGCCCACGATGGTCCCCGCGTAGGCCATGACGCCGACTCCCGGCCAGGTCAGCCACTGCACCGGCCGCGACCGGACGAGCTTCTTGACCCCGGTGTGCAGCGGGTTCCGGCTGGCGTGCAGCAGCAGGGTCACCGGCTGGCCCGAGACCAGCAGCGGCGGCGCGATCATGAGCAGCATCAGGTGCTGGATCATGTGGTCCCAGAACAGCGTGTCGTCGTACGTCCCGATGCCGCTCTGCGTGGCCAGGTCGATCACCAGCAGGCCGAGCAGGAACGGGATGGTCCGCCGCAGCGGCCACGGCCGGCGTGGGTGGCGGCGCCTGACCCGGAGCGCTCCCCACAGGTACGCCAGCGCCAGGACCGCGGTAAACGCGGTGACGAGCGGCGCGAACTGCCAGTCGGTGGCGGCCTGGCCCCAGCTGAACGGCGGCAACATGACGCCTCCTCCCACAGAGAAAGCTTATCTCCGCTGCACCGCATCCCACTACACCGTGTCGTATTGAAGGCGGACGGTGCGGCCGCAGGTGCCTCGCGGCCCCGGTCAGGCGGCGGTGGGCGAGGGCCAGTTGCAGGTGATCTGCGGGTTGACGCCGAGGTAGTTCAGCGGCCCGGTGATCATGGTCGCCGCGATCGTCGCGCCGCCACTGCAGGTCGACGGGACATTGCTGAAGTAACCCCGCTGTCCCGCGGCGGCGGCTCCGATGATGAGCCAGACGAAGAGGATCAGTGTTTTTCTCGACATACTCTCTCCGCCTCCTGCCGGGGATACTCACAGGATACCTAAGCCCGGATAATAGCTGCCGGACCGGCACATCCGGCAACATTGGCCGTCGCCACGCCGGGGACTCGTGCAGCGGCCTCAGCCGGCGGACGTGAGCACCCGGGCCTTCGGCGTCGTCGCCGAGGTGGTGCCGGCCTGCCAGCGCACCCTGACGCTCTCGCGCCGAAACCGTCCGCACCGGTGAACCGCCTGTCCCGCCGCCCGAATGTCCGGCCGGAACCACACCCGGCCGGGCCGCGGCACGGATGCTGCCGCCGCGGCCATGATCACGGAAGGTCTTACCCGCCCCAGCGGGTAGAAGTCTCCGTCTACCGGAAAGTATCCGTGATCACGGCCGATTCACGGCGGCGACTACCTTATCCACTCAACCAACGTTCTAGATCTAGCCTGCGGATGCTGCTAGAGGTGCTGGTGCGAAGGACGTGGCGGGCGGAGG
>DASWUW010000686.1:0-4184 GCA_036406335.1 Trebonia sp. | reverse complement strand
GCTCGACGTGGTCCGCTCGGCCGCGCTCGCGGACCGGAAGAACGGCGAGGTAATCCTGGTCGCGGGGGCCAAGGTGGCGACTCAGACGCCGGCTATCCGTTCGGGCCAGCGGATCATCTTCGCGACCCTGGACGACGCGGTCGGCCTCGTTGACCTGGCATTCTTCGAGTCGGTGCAGGACCGCTGCGCGGCCCGGCTCTTCGGCTCCTGGCTGCTGGTCATCCGCGGCCGGGTCCGCCGGGCCGGGGCGGGCCCGATGGCCGTCACGATCAACGCGACCGAATGCTGGGATCTCCCCGCCCTGGAAGGGATCCGGACCGCCGGCGGCCTGGACGCCGTCCGCGCCGCCATGGCCGCGGGCGACGTCGGCCCGGGCGTCCGCCCCCTGCTCCCGGACCCGGCCGCTTCCGCAGCCCCGGACCCGGCTGCCTTCGCCGCCGGGCCGGCCGGCCCCGATGGCCCCGCTGGCTCCGTGCCCCTCGGCGACCCGGCTAACCAGGGAGAAACCATCCCGGACGATCCCGCCCACCCGGTCGTCTTCGGCAACGGCTTCGTCCTCTCCCCGTACGCCGAGACCGGCGGGCCCGGCGGGAACCTCAAGTACCCGCCCCGCACCCTCTGGCACGCCAGCCCTGGCAGCACCGACACCCCGAAATGAACTGCCCCGCCAGCAATGACTAAGGAATACCACCAGTAAATCCGGTCACAGTTATCTCGCTCACTCCCCATCAATTCGGACGCCCAGATCGACTTCCCATCAGTTCAGATGACCTAATTCCGACATATCGCCCTGAATAGCAGTCCGAACTGATGGGAAGTCGGAAGAAGCAGTCCGAACTGATGGGAGGTCGGTCCTCTTCCCGCGGGGCGGTCTTTTTGCCACTATGAAATCGTGACTCGAGGTAATATTCCGGACGCCGTCCGTGAGCTGCAGGTGACGACTACCGGGCACTGGAGAGCCCGGGGCGTCTCTAAGCAGCAAATCCGCACGCTGACCCGCTCGGGTGACCTAGTGCAGCTGCGGCAGGGCGTCTACGCGACCAGGACCGCGGTGCAGTGGGCCGGGGCCGACCAGGTGAGGCACCATTTGCTCCACGTTCTCGCCGCCCGGGCGACCGCGGGGCGGGACGCGGTCGCGAGCTATCAGTCCGCTGCCATCCTTCACCGGCTCGACCTGCTGGAATCCCCTCCGGTGAGCCGCGTGACCCTGACCGTTCCGCCGTCGCGGCGCTGGGAGCGGGCGAAGTCGGCGGAGATCGTCTTTCGTTGCGCGGAGTTGCCGGCGGAGCAGGTCACCCGGCTCTACGACGTGCCGGTGACGACGGTCACGCGGACCGTGGCCGATCTCGCGCGGACGCTGCCGTTCACGGACGCGGTCGTGCTGGCGGACTCGGCGCTTCGCGCCGAGAAGACGACCAAGGCGCGCCTGGACATGGCCCTCGACGGCTGTGCCCGGTGGCCGGGCGTGAAGCAGGGCCGCCGGGTGGTGAAGTTCGCCGACGAGCGCGCCGAGTCGCCGCTCGAGTCGGCCGGCCGTGTCGTCTTCGACCAGTTCGGCCTGGAGCCCCCGGAACTTCAGGCCACCGTCATCACCGCGGGCGGCGCCTTCCGGGTCGATTTCCTCTGGCGGGCGCATCGGCTGGTCGCCGAGGGCGACGGACTCCTCAAGTACCGCGACCGGGCGAACCTGATCCGGCAGTTCGACCGGGACCGGCTGCTGCGGGACGCCGGGTACAAGGTGGTGCACTTCACCTGGGCGGAACTCTTCAAGGCACCGGAGATCGTGATCGGCAGGATCCGCCGGGCCGCCGCCGTGACGACGTCCTACTAGGCCGGGGGATCCAGTGACTTCTGCCTCTCTGTAGTTGCTATGTCACGTAAAGTGTTAAGCGGTCGGGCTCTGCGCCCGCCTCAGCCTGCGCGGTCACCGGTCGAGAACCTGAGGAAGCTGATGGCACCCGTACTGAACCAGCCGTTCACCGCCCTGCGGCGCAAGCTCCGCGGCGCGCTGGGCGCCCGGTTCGCCCGGTTCGCCGGCGCGGCGGCCGCGGCGCTCACCGCGACCGAGATCGCGCTCACCGTCGGCAACGGCGTTTTCCACCTGACGGCGACGCCTGCGGCCCTGGTGAGCTGGTTCGCCGGCGCGGTGGTCAGCTACACGCTGAGCCGCTGGGCCTGGAACCGCACGGGCAGGCCGGACGTGCTGCGGGAAACGATCCCCTTCTGGGCGATCTCCGGGCTGGTTATCGTGATTCTCACCCTCGCCAACAAGCTGGGCTACCACTCGGCCCGCTGGCTGCACCTGATCGGCGCGAGGCACGTGCTCTGGGTGGATTTCATCTGGCTGGCGGCCAACTGCGGTACGTTCCTGCTCCGCTTCGCGGTCTTCCACTACGTGCTGTTCCGCGACCGCGCCGCCGACCCCCGCGAAACCGGTGCCCAGGTCAGTGCGCCCGCCGGCCGCAGTCCGGCCTCGCGGCAGGCCAGGGTGCCAGCGTGAGAACCGGACGTGCGGAAGTCAGCCGGCCAGCTTCGAGGAGCGCGCTCCCAGGCCGGCGAGCCACTCGGTCACGTTGCCCTGGCGGGTGCTGCCGACGGCCGCTGCGTCGAGCGGGGTGCCGTCCGCGTAGCCAGGCGACCAGTTAGCGTAAGAGGTTCGCCCGGTTACGCCAACGGTCCGGACCGGGCGGATTCGCCGGCACTCTGCCGGTCCGGCCGGCGCCGCTGGTCCGGGGAGTCCGGCGGGGAATCCGGGAGCCCGGCGGGGAATCCGGGAATCCGGTGGAAAGGGAGAGGTGGCGGCGCGGTCCCCCGGGAAGGGTTAGTGACAGGGAGGAAAGGTGGTGCCGCGGGACGCCGGGCCCGGGTGAGCGGCGGATGCGGTGCTCCGGAGCGAGGCCAGTGGTGGTGCCCGGCTGTGGCGCCGGCTGTGCCGGGATGCGGTGGTGGTCGTGGAGCGCGGCAGGTGCGGTTACACCGGGCGGCGGTGCTCGCGCCACCAGGTGCGCAGGACCACGCGCAGGAACCGGCCGCCGTAGAACAGGTTGTTCACCCCTGGGATGCTGAGGTGGTAGAAGGGGTTCTGTCCCTTCTTGCTCTCGCCGACCTGCCGCCGGCGGATGGTCGCGGGCACCTCCAGCACCCGGTAGCCGCGGGCGATGACGCCGATGAGCAGCTCCGATGCCTGGTACTGAGGCTGCTCGAGCCGGACGGCGCCGGTTACCGCGGCCCGCATCGCCCGCAGGCCGAAGGTGGTGTCGCTGATCTCCTGGCCGGTCAGACCGCTGACCAGCAGGGCGAAGAACCGCACGCCGGCCCGGCGGACCGGGTCCCTGGTCTCCTCGCTGCCCGTCCGCCGCGACCCGGTGACGAAATCGGCGCGGTCCTCCAGGACGGGTGCGAGGAGGGAACCGATCTCCAGCGGGTTGTACTGGCCGTCGGCGTCGGTGGTGACGATGTACTGCGCGCCGCCCTCCCGGGCGATGCGGTAGCCGAGGCGCAGCGCCGCGCCCTGGCCGCGGTTGACCGGGACGTCGGCGACGATCGCACCCGCCTCGGCGGCTTCCTTGGCGGTGGCGTCGACGCAGCCGTCGGCGACGACGATCACCTCGGCGGCCAGCCCGCACACCGTGCGCGGCAGATCCGCCACCACCTGGCCGACGGCACCTTCCTCGTTGTAAGCGGCGATCACCAGGGCGACCGGCGGCAGCCGGACCGCGCGTTCCCCGTATACGTCGGCTAGCTCGCGCAGCACGGCGTCATCGGTCGCCGCATCGGCAAGATCGGAATAGGTCATGCTGACTGCCCCCGCGAGTCTCGGTCTGCTGACTGGCCCTGCTGCCGGACCAGGCCGGACCAGGCCGGACGGGGCCGGACGGGGCCGGGTCGGCCCCCCGACGCGCCCCCGGCGCCCCCTCGTCCCGGCTCCCGCGGCCCCCGGTTTCGACCGGCTCGCGGCAAGCACGTGGCCGTCAGTGTAGTGGCGACACGACCGCAAATCTAAATATTTACCCAGTACAGAAAGATGATTCGAACAAATAAGAGACGCTATGACGGAAAGTTCCCATTCGCCGACGCGCTCCCTTTCTCCGGTGGAGACCGTAAGGCTTCTCCGCTGGCGACCTTAAGGCAGCGGATGCCCCGCGGCCCGGGCCGCAGATGCCCCGCGGCCCGGGCCGCGGCAG
>DASWUW010000685.1:0-2184 GCA_036406335.1 Trebonia sp. | reverse complement strand
GCCCGGGAGCGGGCAGCGAGCGCAGGCTGCCCTACGCAGACTTGGGCGCGGGCAGCGTCCAGATCGAGTTCGGCCGGATTCCGGATGCCGAACTCGACGACTTTACCGATCCGGAGCTTGACGACGCGGCGTTCGAAAACGACACGGACCCTGGAGCTGGCGGCGATGGACATTGACCTGAGCGTGCTGCGCAGTCTCGAGAGCGAGAAAGACATCTCGTCCGAAACTGCGCTCAAGGCGATCGAAGACGCGCTGCTGATGGCCTATCACAAGACCGAGGGGGCCAATCCGGCCGCGCGGGTCGAGGTCAGCAGGCAGAACGGGCACGTCACGGTCTGGGCTAAGGAGACCGGGACGGACGGCGCCGCCGACCGGGAGTACGACGACACCCCGGCGGGCTTCGGCCGGATCGCCGCGACCACCGCGCGCCAGGTGATCCTGCAGCGGCTGCGCGACGTAGAGGACGAGATCACCTTCGGCGAGTACGCCGGGCACGAGGGCGACATCGTGGCGGGCATCATCCAGCAGGGCCGGGACCCGCGCACGGTGCTGGTCGACCTGGGCAAGATCGAGGCGGTGCTGCCGCCGGCCGAGCAGGTTCCCGGTGAGCGGTACGTGCACGGCGAGCGGATCCGCTGCTACGTGTGGCGGGTACGCAAGGGCCACCGCGGCCCGTCCGTGACCCTGTCGCGGACCCACCCGGACCTGGTCCGCAAGCTGTTCGCGCTTGAGGTCCCGGAGATCGCCAGCGGGGCGGTGGAAATCGTCAAGATCGCCCGCGAGGCCGGGCACCGGACCAAGATCGCGGTCCAGTCGCACCAGCAGGGCGTGAACGCCAAGGGCGCGTGCATCGGGCCGGTCGGCTCCCGGGTGCGGAACGTGATGGCCGAGCTGCACGGCGAGAAGATCGACATCGTCGACTACTCAGACGACCCCGCGGATTTCGTCGCCAACGCGCTGTCGCCCGCCCGGGTCACCCGGGTGGAGGTCATCGACCGCGACGCGATGGAGGCACGGGTCACCGTGCCCGACTACCAGCTCTCGCTGGCCATCGGCAAGGAAGGGCAGAACGCCCGGCTGGCCGCCCGGCTCACCGGGTGGCGGATCGACATCCGCTCCGACGGGGCGGTCAGCGCGTCGGCTCCCGCGCAGCGGGGATCGGCCGCCGAGGCGGCGCCGTCCGCCGGGGCCTCCGCCGACGCCTGAGTCCCGGTCCTGGTCCCGCCGGATGCCCCGGCCGCGTCAACGCGGTAGACTGGAAGGGCAATGACCGTGCGAGCCAAGCTGCCTGAGCCGGAGAAGAGACCTCTCCGCTCGTGTGTCGGCTGCAAAGCGCGTACGGCCAAGTCCAGTATGCTTCGCCTAGTGGTGGCCGGGGACGGTATCGTGCCCGACCCCCAAGCGCGGCAGCCGGGCCGGGGAGCTTACCTGCACCCCAGTCTGGCCTGCTACGAACTGGCACAGCGGCGCCGGGCGTTCTCACGCGCACTACGCGTTCCGGGTTCGCTTGACACCGCTCCGCTGGCTTCGTATCTTTCCCGGCTCGGCGTCGGGCCGTAGGATGGCCGGCGGAAAGACGGGAACGGTCAACGACAGCGGGAAGGCGCGCTGGACATGACAGAGAACCTGTACGGAAAGCAGGTCGAGAAGCGATGAGCGCTCGATGAGCACAAGGCGATGAACGCCCAAGACTGAGGTCGGCCCGGAGCACCCTATGCGCCGGATCGGCTGATGATCCGGTTTGAAGGCCCCTGGGAAGGGCCGAGCAGAGGAGCATAGTGGCGAAGGTCCGGGTTTACGAACTCGCAAAAGAGTTCGGTGTAGAGAGCAAGTCCGTCATGGCCAAGCTCGAAGAGATGGGCGAGTTCGTGCGTTCCGCGTCCTCGACGATCGAGGCGCCTGTGGTTCGCAGGCTCAAAGAAGCGTTTACCGGCGGTGCCGCCAAGGGCGGCGGGTCCGCAGGCGGCAGCGGTGGTCAGAGCCGCCGTGAGCACGGCGGCGGCCCGGGTAACTTCGGCGACCGCCCGCGCGGCGACCGTCCGGCTGTCCGGCTGCCCGACAGCGCCGCCCAGCCGGCCAGTCCGGCTGCGCCGGCGACCGCGGGTCCGGTTCCCGGCCCGGTTAGCCGGCCCGGGCCGCGCCCGGGGCCGCGCCCGGGACCGCAGGTCCCCACCGTCGGCGCGC
>DASWUW010000684.1:0-1518 GCA_036406335.1 Trebonia sp. | reverse complement strand
GGAGGCCGCCATGTCTCGCCGCAAGAAGGATCCGCTCCGACCCCTGACCGACGACGAACGCTCGACCTTGACCCAGCTCAGCCGATCCCAGGCGGCTCCCGCCGCCGAGGTCGCCAGGGCCAGGATCCTCCTGGCCGTCGCCGGCGGCGACGACTACCAGCAGGCCGCCCGCGTCGCCGGCCGACGCTCCGGCGACGCCGTCTCGCACCTGGTCGCCCGCTTCAACGCCGAGGGCACCGCCGCGCTGATGGCCCGCCACGGCGGCGGCCATCCGGTCGTCTATGGCCCGGCGGACCGCCAGCGGATCCTCGCCGAGGTCGACCGACCTCCGACTCCGGAGGGCGACGGGACGGCGACCTGGTCGCTCTCGGCCCTGCGCCGGACGCTCCGCGCCGCCCCCGACGGCCTGCCCCGGGTCTCGACCTAGACCATCGGTCGGGCCCTGAACCAGGCCGGGGCCAGCTACCAGCGCAGCCGCACCTGGTGCCCCACCGGCAAGGCCCTGCGTCGCCGCAAGGCCGGGCCGGCGGTCGTCACCGACCCGGATTCTGATGCGAAAAAAAGCTGATCGAGGCGGCCTACCGCACCGGCGAGGCCATGGGCCTGGCGGTCTGGTGCACCGACCAGGCCGGGCCCTACCAGACCATCCCGCACCCCGGCCAGTCGTGGCGGCCCGAGGGCGACCCGGCGTGCCAGCCGCACGAGTACCTCCGCAACGGCACGGCCAAGGCGCTGACGCTGTTCCGCCCGGCCGACGGCCGCGTCCGGGTCAAGGGCGTGACGTCCTGCCCCAACGCGGTCCTGCACCCCTGGCTCAAGCGCGAGCTGGCCGAGGTCCTGGCCGCGATGCCCGGCCCGCCGGCCGAGCCGGCCGCGGGGCGGCGTGCGGCCTGGGAGCGTTGGCAGGAGGGCCTGACGATCAAGCCGACGCTGCTGGATGACCTGCCGCCGCTCCGAATGCTGCTGGTGCTGGACAACCTGGCCGGGCACAAGACGGCCGAGCTGGTGTGCTGGCTCTTCGCGCACGGGATCATGCCGCTGTACACGCCGGTGGGCGGGTCGTGGCTGAACATGGCCGAGAGCCTGCAGCGGATTCTCAAGCGTCGGGCGCTGGGCGGCCAGTATCCGACCGACACGGCCCAGATCATCGCGCGGTTCGAGGCGACGGCGCGGCACTGGGACGCGGCCCCGACGCCGTTCGTGTGGGGCGGGAAGCGGGCGGCCCGAAGGCGGCGACAACGCGAACGCCACCACTGCCTCGGTGGCTCGGGGGCCTACTCCCGGGTCCCCGTCCCGCGAGGTGCCGATTTATGGCCACACGCAAGCCAAGTGACCCACTAGCACGTCAGGAGTGGCGGGGCGAGCGCGGCGAATGTGTCGACGCATAGGCGATGCTGGCTGTCGCGCGCGTTGAGCAGGGCGACCAGCGGGCCTGCGTCGAGCAGGCTCCGGGGGTCAGTCACTTCCGAAGCCTTCGAAGTAGTCCTTGTTCGTGCTCAGGTCGCTCGGCCCGTCCTT
>DASWUW010000683.1:0-4220 GCA_036406335.1 Trebonia sp. | reverse complement strand
GAAGTCGGCCAGGTATCGCGAAGCAGGCAAGTAACGTCTTCCACTGCCCGGGATGCCGCTCAGGTGACACCATGAGCGTGTGGTGGCAGGGCAGGCACACTCAGCCTTGGGACCAGGAACGGAACTCGCCTCTCCTTCCGGTCAGCTCGCAGGACCAGGCGACCGGAGCCGGGTCGACGCTACCGCGCGCGCGGTCATCGAGTCGGCCGCCGACGCCATTGTCGCGTTCAGTACCGACCGCACGGTCATGCTGTGGAACCCGGCCGCGGAGCGCATGTTCGGCTGGGCCGCCAGCGAGGTGATCGGCCTCGAGCCGCCCACCGTTCCCGGCGAGCACGTCGCCGAGCACAACGCGGTCTTCGAGCGGGTCCGCGGCGGCGGGCAGATCTCCTTCGTCACCCGGCGGATCCGCAAAGACGGCACCCTGCTCGACGTGCGGATCGACACCAGTGCGCTGACCGACGGCGACGGCGAGATCCTCGGCTGGGTCAATATCTGCCATCAGACCGGCGAGGACGATATCGCCCGGCACTACATGGCCGAGCGGGCGCGCGTAGTGCGCCGCCTGGGCGATGTCGTCGCCGACATGAACGCGCAGCGGGACCTGGAGTCGGTGCTGGACCGGATCGCCGCCAGCCTGCGCGAGCTGACCGGGGCCGACGCCGGCGGGTTCGTGCTTATCGAGGAGGACCGGCTGCGGCTGGTCTCCACCTCGGGCCTCCCCGCCCGGCTGCGCGGCCGGGTGGCGACACTGTCCAGCAGCCTGGTCGGCGAGCTGATGCGGTCGGGCAAGACGGTGATGATGGCGACCGGGGAGTCGGGCGAATTCAACGACCTCATCTGGTCGGCGCTGCCCGGCCTGCACACGATCGCGCTCAGCCTGTCGCACGTGGGCGGCCGCCCCTACGGTGCCCTGTACGCCCTCTACAGCCGTCAGACGCTCGGCCACGTCGAGCTTGAGCTGCTCGAACTGCTGGCCGGGCACGCCGGGGTAGCGCTCACCAACGCGATGGCCTTCGAAGAGGTGGTCCGGCAGCGTGCGCACGAGCGCGCCGTCATCGACGGAAGCGCCGACGGTATCGCGGTGCTCGACGGCGCCGGCCACGTCAAGCAGTGGAACCCGGCCGCCTACCAGATCACCGGCACCGAGCCCGCCGACGCGATGGGCGCCCCGCCGCCGTTCCCGCTGCCGGCCCCGGGCGAGCGCCAAACCCACAAGCTGCCCAGCGGACGCTGGATCGACGTGCTCTGCACCGAGCTCGGCGACAGCGGGGAGCAGGTGGTCGACTTCCGCGACGTCACCGCGGCCAAGGAGCTGGAAGAGGCTAAGGACTTGTTCCTGGCGACCACCAGCCACGAACTCCGCACCCCGATCACGGTAGTCCAGGGATTCGCGTCGACCCTGGCCAGCCGGTGGGAGCAGCTGTCCGACAGTGACCGGCGGGCCGCTGTCGGGACGATCGCGGAACGGGCCGGGTCACTCGGCCGGCTGGTCGAGCAGCTGCTGCTCGGCGCGCGGGTCGGCGCCGACGCGCTGCCGGTGAACAACGGGCCGTTCGACCTCGCCGCGCTGCTGCGCGCGGCCGTGGTGTCGTTCACCCCGCTGTCCGACAAGCACCAGGTCGCGGCGGACGTGCCCGACAGCCTGCCGCTGGCCAGCGGCGACTCGATGGCTACGGACATCATCGTCGGCCAGCTGCTGGAGAACGCGTTCAAGTACTCGCCCGCGGGCGGGACGGTCACGGTGCGCGGCCGCGCCGTCGGCCCGGTGATCGAGGTGGACGTCGAGGACGAGGGCATCGGTATCGCGCCCGGTGACCACGAGCGCATCTTCGAGCGGTTCGTGCAGGGGGAAGCGGGTGACCGCCGCCGCTTCGGCGGAGTCGGCATCGGTCTCTTCATCGTGCGCAGGCTGGCCGTCGCTCAGCACGGCACCGTGGTCGCCCGGACGCGCCCGGAGGGCGGCACGATCATGCGGCTGACCTTGCCCCGGGCCGACAGCTAGCGAGCCTGCGCCGGCGACGCACCGCCCCGGGGGTCGGGCCCGGCCCGGACCTGGCCCGGGAGACCGCGGCTTACAGGCGGGCGCGCTCGCGCTCGCGGGGCTCGCCGCCGGTCGCGGCCAGGTACTCGTCGATGACACCGGGGACATCGTCGCTGTCCCGCAGGATCTGGCCGGCTTCCATCCAGATGACCCGGCTGCAGCTCTGCTCGATCTCGCCCAGGTTGTGGGCGACCAGGAAGACCGTGCCCGCTTCGTCCCGCAGTTCCTTGATCCGGTTATGGCTCTTGGTCCGGAACGAGGCGTCGCCGGTCGCCAGTGCCTCGTCGATCATCAGGATCTCGTGGCTCTTGGCGGACGCGATGGCAAACCGCAGGCGCTGCGCCATGCCGGTCGAGTAGGCGCGCATCGGCAGGTCGATGAAGCTGCCCACGCCGGAGAAGTCGACGATCTTGGGGTACCTGGTCTTGACCTCGGCGGGCGGCATTCCCATGGCCAGGCAGCCGAGCACCACGTTCCGCTCGCCGGTGAGATCGTCCAGCAGCGCGGCGTTCACTCCGAGCAGCGCCGCCTGGCCGATGGTGTAAACGGCGCCCCGCTCGGCCGGGAGCAGCCCGGCGATGGCGCGCAGCAGGGTGGACTTGCCCGACCCGTTCCGCCCGATGACCCCGACCACGTCCCCGTGGTTGACCACGAACGAGATCCCGCGGATGGCGTGAACCTCCCGGATGGAGACCCGGCGCTGCCGCCTCACCAGGCGCATCAGCGAGGTAGCCGCGGTCCCCTTGCCGCCGCCCGCGCCGTAGACGCGGTAGACCACGTGCAGGTTGTCGACCACGACGGTCGGGTCAGCCATGGTGACACTCTCTAGGTATCTCGGCGGCCGGTATCGGCGGGACAAACGGTCAGGCCCGCTTCGACGTTACCGCCTCGGCCACCCGCATGTGCATTGATGTGAGGACACTCCGGAGCATTGTGTCGGATAACACTGCGGAAATCTGGGGTTCACGGTTTCACTGGGATCCCGCCGGGGCATTTTCCGCCATGCCGGGTTAGCACGGTTCCACGGGCGGGATGTGCATGGAGGTGGGTACGTCGAGCGTGCAGCTGCTCCCGTATACGGCCTCCAGCGTAGGCGTGGCGCGCCGTCGCCTGATCGCCGATCTTACCGGAGCCGGTATCTACGAAGCTACGGCATGTGACGCCGGCCTTGTGCTAAGCGAACTTATCAGCAACGCCCTGCGTCACGCCACACCGCTGCCGGGCAGCGTGGTCCGCGTGTCGTGGATGCTGGGGGACGACTGTGTCGAGGTCGCGGTGAGTGACGGCGGGGGGGCGACCGTGCCCATGGTCAACAAGCCGGCGTCCAGCGCGGTGGGCGGCCGGGGGCTTGGCATCGTGGACCGGCTCTCGCTCCGCTGGGGGGTCTACACGCGGCCGGACGGCACCGAGACGACGGTGTGGGCGGCGCTGCCGCTCAGCGCCGAAACGGAGCACAGCCCGGAAAGCGTCTCCGAGAACGGGCCGCGCGTTAAGAGCGGGACCGGACCCGGACTGGTTATCGCGTCGTCGCGGGATGCGTAATCGCGCCCGGAGGGGCGATTGTTTCCCCGGCCCGAATCCCGCCGGGCGGCGCCGTCCGCCGGTGAAGTGAGCGGCCGATGTTACGCCCGCCGCCGTCTGTTACGGGGCAGTACCAGCCGGGATGCGTGTTAACGGGATGTGAATTCCGCCACAGCCGTGGCCGTGATGCCTAGCTTTCCGCCCGCCCGGGACGGTAAGGTTCCAGCCGTGGAGCTGAAAGTCTCAAGTCGGTCTCAGGGTGATCACGAGCTGGTGGTCGCATCGGGAGAAATCGACCTCTATACCGCTCCGCGGCTGCAAAGCGAACTCGCCGCGGTCATCACCAGCGCCGCCCCGGCGTCACGGATCGTCATCGACATGTCGGGGGTGGACTTCTGCGACTCTCCCGGCATGAACGTGCTGCTCTCCTGTCTGCGCCAGGCACGTGAGCGCGGCGGCGAGCTTGAGCTGGCCGCGCCGCACCCCGCGGTGCGGAAGATCCTCTCGGTAACCGGGCTCGATGCCGTCTTCACCGTCGCGGACCTCCCCGCTAGCTGAGTCGCGGACCAGCCGGATCGCTCAGACCAGCCGGACAGCTCATTAGTATCGGCTCATGCCACCGGTCGCTGTCGTCATTCCCGCGTACAACGAGGCC
>DASWUW010000682.1:0-3326 GCA_036406335.1 Trebonia sp. | reverse complement strand
GGCTGCGGCCCTGGCCGCGGGCGGCACCAGTCACTAGCGCCACCTTGCCCTGCATACGTCCCGTCATGAATGCTCTTCCCTCCGTAGGCTGCGATATCGGACAGCATACTGAGGTAGCTATTTAACCAACAGGCGGCTTCCTGACCACGACCACCGCGATGTCGTCCCGGGCCGGGCCGTGCTGAAAGGCGAGTGCCGCCGCCACCACCGCGTCCGCTACCGCCTGGGCCGTCTGGCCCTCCGCGGCGGCGAGCACCCCGGCGATCCCGCCCTCTCCGAAGAAGGCGTCGCCGTCGTGGGCCTCGGTCACCCCGTCGGTGTAGAGGACAACCAGGTCGCCCGGGCCCAGGACGGCCACCGACTCGCTGACGCTGGCCGTCTCGGTCAGGCCCAGGAAACGGCCGGGGCGCCCGAGCGTTTGCAGGCCGCCGTCGGCCCGGCGGCACAAGGGCAGCGGCTGACCGCCGACGGCCATGGTCAGGCGGTGGCCTTCCGGTACCTGGTCCAGCACCAGGTACAGCACCGTGCAGATGGTGTCTGCGTAGTAAATGCGCAGCGCCTGGTGCAGGCCTTCCAGTACCGCGGCGGGCGAGTCGACGTGCAGTGCCTCGGCCCGGACGGTGTAGCGGGCCAGCGCGGTCACCACCGCGGCCGCCGCGCCCTTGCCGCACACGTCGCCCAGCACGACGCCCC
This sequence comes from Trebonia sp., assembly GCA_036406335.1. Classification (GTDB taxonomy): domain Bacteria; phylum Actinomycetota; class Actinomycetes; order Streptosporangiales; family Streptosporangiaceae; genus Trebonia. The sequence continues at coordinate 2,633 of DASWUW010000682.1, read as the reverse complement.
ACGTCTGCGGGCTGGTCCGGAACACGTCGTAGAAGTCGCCGCCGACCTCGCTGCCGTCGCCCGCCGGACGGTAGGCGCCGCCGATTTCCAGGCCGGGCACGGTGACCAGGGCGGGCGGCAGGAAAGAACGCTGCAGGGTCTCGGCCAGCACCCGGGCGCGCGCCTCGGACTCCTCGGCCCGCTGCCGGGCGGCTACCAGCTCGCGCTCGTAGGACAGCCGCTCGCTGGCGTCGAACATGACCGTCCTGACCAGTAGCGGCTGACCGTCCTCGCCCCGCTTGACCTGTGCGTTCACCAGCATGGGCAGGCGCGAGCCAGAAGCGCTGACGACCTGCACGGCGATTTCTCTGAGCATGCCCTGCATCAGCAGCATCGGAGCCACGTGCGTCTGGTAGAAGATGCGGTCACCGGGGGCGAGCAGGTCCTGGAACCGCCGGCCGATGAGGGCCGCCCGGTCGTGGCCGGTCCAGGTCACGAAGGTCGCGTTGGCCTTGATGATGGTCCCGTCGGGCCGGGTCGACAGGTACCCGCAGGGCGCGTTGTCGTACAGCTCGGCCGGGTCGTCGTCGGCCAGGGCGGAGTAGAACGCCGCGGTCGCCAGGTCACGGTTCACGAGTGCTGCCTGCCGCGTCCGGGCGGGAAATCAGGCGCACGAAGTCCGCGATGGCCGCCGTGGTCTCGGCTGGAGCAGACAGGTTCGGGCAGTGACCGGTAGCCGTCAGCCGGACCAGCGTGCTGCCCGGGATCTGGGCGTGCACGTACTGGCCGACCGAGTCCGGCGCGATCGGGTCATCGGAGCACTGCAGCACCAGCGTCGGCAGCCGCACCCGGGCCAGATCAGCCCGGTTGTCGGAGAAAAAGGTGGCCCGGGCAAAACGCTTGGCGATCTCCGGGTCGGTCCGGCAGAAGCTGGCGGTCAGCTCCGCGCCGAGTTCGGGCCGGCCGGGGTTGCCCATGATGACCGGGGCCATAGTGCTGGACCAGCCCAGGTAGTTGCGGTCCAGCGAGGCAAGCAGGTCCTCGATGTCGGTCTTGGCGAAGCCCCCGGCGTAGCCGTCGTCGTCGATGTAACGCGGCGACGGGGCCACCAGCACCAGCGCGGCGAAACGATCCGGCTCGGCGGCGGCTGCGAGCACCCCGATCATGGAGCTGACCGAGTGGCCGACGAAGATCACGTCCCGCAGGTCCAGTGCCCGGACCACGTCCAGCACGTCGGCCGCGTAACCCGGCAGGCTCGCGTACCGCCGCGGGTCGTAGGCGGACAGGTCGGAGCCGCCGGCCCCGACGAAGTCGAACAGGACGGTCCGGTACCGGTCCGCGAAGGCCGGCGCCACAAAGCGCCACATGTTCTGGTCGCACCCGTACCCGTGCGCGAACACCATCGGCTGGCCACCGTCCTGGCCGCCGAGCATGACGTTATTGCGGGTCAGGACATCGGAGTCCATGCCGACCACCTCGCTACCCAGCGTTCCCGGATACCAGGTCTACCAGCATCATCCCACGCCCGGAGGCTGACTGCCGCGTCTCGTCGCGCTGGCGTTCAGGCTTCGCCGAAGACCGCGCCTCGTTCCCGAACCGGGTCACTCATCCGCTGCGCTCTGTCCGGCCAGGCCGGGCTGCTCCGGGCCGTGCGGAATGTCGAACGACTCCTCGCCCGTGCGCAGCAGGCGCAGCACGAAGCCCGCGGCGTAGTCGGGGCTGTGCACCACCATGCCCGGCCGCGGGGAACTGCCCAGCTTGAACATGCCGTCGCCGAACTCGGTCGCGGTGACCGAGGGCAGCAGCAGCGAGACCGCGATGCCGTCGCCCGTCAGTTCCTGGTGCAGCACCGCGCTGAGCATGTTGACCGCCGACTTAGTCGACGCGTAGGCGCCGACGCCGGCCGCGACCCGCCGGGTGGTACCGGAGCTGATGTTCACGATCCGCCCGAAGCCCTGCTCGCGCATGGCGGGCAGCACGGCCTGCGTCATCCCCAGCAGGGCGGCCACGTTGAGCTGCAGGATCTGGCTGAACTGGTCTATATCCACTTGGTCCAGCGGCCCGTGCAGGCTGGCGCCGGCGTTGTTCACCAGCCCGTCGATCCGCTGGTGGCGGTCGAGGGCGGCGGCCACCAGGTCGCGCACCTGCGCGGAATCGGTCACGTCGGTGGGCACCGCCAGCGCCCCGTCGAGTTCCTTGCTCAGCGTGGCGAGCCGGCCGGCCCGCCGCGCGGCCAGCACCGGGTACGCGCCGGCGGCGTGCAGCAGCCGGGCGGTGGCCGCGCCGATACCGGAGGACGCCCCGGTAACAATCACTGTCTTGCCGGTCAGCTCGATTGGCTCGGTCATGAGCCCATGTCTACCAGCGTGGCTTCACCGCAAACGATCAGCACCGGAAGACCCGCTGGCCCGCGGCCGGTTCACCGGGCGTCCCGCAGGTGGCCGCGCAGGGTGACGGCGGTGTACTCGGTGCGGTGCCGGCCGCGGGCTTGCAGGATCGGCACCACGTGGTCGGTGAACTGCGCGAGGGAGCCCGGCAGGGTCGCTGGCTGCAGGGTGAAACCGTCGCCGGCGCCCGTGTCCACCCATTCTCCGATGAGGTCGGCGAACTGCTCGGGCGTGCCGGTGAACTCCAGGCCGCCGGGCAGGCCGGTG
>DASWUW010000681.1:0-8775 GCA_036406335.1 Trebonia sp. | reverse complement strand
GATCGGGTACATGAAGCAGGAGCTGGCCAAGTACCCGAAGATGACGCTGGTCAAGACGGTCTACGGAAACGACGACCCGGCCACCTCGCTGACCGTCCTGCAGGGACTGCTCTCCGCTTACCCGAACCTCAAGGGCATCATCTCGCCCACGACGGTCGGCATCCAGGCGTCGGCGCAGTACCTCGACACGCACAAGGGCCTGCTCAAGAAGCTCACGCTGACCGGTCTCGGGCTCCCGTCGCAGATGAAGCCGTACGTCAAGGACGGCACGGTCAAGCAGTTCGAGCTGTGGAACCCGTCCAACCTCGGTTACCTGGCCGGCTACGCGGCGGCGGCACTGGCGTCCGGTTCCGCCTCCCTGACCCCGGGATCCAGCTTCTCGGCGGGCACGCTCGGCAGCTACAAGGTGCTCGCGCCCACCACCGGCGTCGGCCCGTCGATCGTGCTCGGCCCGCCGACCGTCTTCACCACGGCCAACATCGACCAGTTCAACTTCTAACTGGTCCATGACGCGTTACTGCTTTACGTTGCATGTCCGGCCAGACCTATTGGCGGAGTACCGGGAACGGCACGCCGCCGTCTGGCCGGACATGCTGCGCGCCCTGCGCGGCGCCGGCTGGGGCAACTACTCGATCTTCGCGCGCCCGGACGGCCTGCTGATCGGGTACGTCGAGGCCGGCGACCTCGCGGCGGCGCAGCGGGCAATGGCGGCGACCGAAGTGAACGCGCGCTGGCAGGCGGAGATGAGCCGGTACTTCACCGGCCTGGACGGCCGCCCGCCGGACGAGGGCTTTTTGCTCCTCGAAGAGATCTTCAACCTCGATGACCAGCTCGCCCGCCTGGACCACCCGGGGTCAGGCAACCCGGCGGAGGAAGAATGAGACGTACCAAGGTCGGCCTCGTGGCCGGCGGCCTCGGCGCCTACTGGCCGCAGTTCCCCGATCTGCTGCCCCAGCTGAAGCGGTCGGCGGAACACGTGTCGGCGCGCATCCGCGGACAAGACTGCGACCTGGTCGACGCCGGGTTCATCTCCGACGCCACCGACGGCGCCCAGGCCGCCGAGCTGCTGCGCACGGCGGGCTGCGACCTGATCGTCTGCTTCCTCACCACCTACATGACCGCCTCCATGCTGGTACCGGTCGCGCAGCGGGCGGGCGCGCCCGTGCTGCTGATCAACCTGCAGCCGACCGAGGCGATGGATCACGAAACCTTCGATACCGGGCAGTGGCTGGCCTACTGCGGCGCCTGCCCGCTGCCGGAGATGGCCAACGCGTTCACCCGGTGCGGGGTGCCGTTCCGCTCGGTGTCCGGGTACCTGGACGACGAGCGCGCCTGGAAAAAGATCAACCGGTGGATCCGGGCCGCCGGAGTACGCGGGGCCCTCCGGCACGGCCGGCACGGGCTGATGGGGCACCTTTACCCCGGCATGCTCGACGTGTCGACGGACCTCACCCTGGTGACCGCCAACTTCGGCGGCCACGTCGAGGTCCTCGAGTTCGACGACCTCCGGGTCCGGGTAGCGGCGGTGACCGGCGAACAGGAAGAAGAGCGCGTCGGGGCGGCGAAGAGCATCTTCGCCTTTGACGACTCCGTCCGGGAAGCGGACCTGAGATGGGCCGCCCGGGTCTCCGTCGGCCTGGACGCGCTGGTCGCCGACTTCGCCCTGGACAGCCTCGCCTACTACCACCGCGGCCTCGAGGGCGAGCAGCACGAACGGCTCGGCGCGGGCCTGATCCTGGGGGCGTCACTCCTCACCGCCCGCGGTATCCCGGCGGCCGGCGAGTACGAGCTGCGGACGTCGCTGGCCATGCTGATCACCGACCGGCTCGGCGGCGGCGGGTCGTTTACCGAGCTGCAGGCGCTGAACTTCCGCGACGGCGTGGTGGAAATGGGACACGACGGCCCCGCGCACCTGGCCATCAGCGACGGCAAGCCCGTGCTCAGAGGTCTCGGGGTCTACCACGGGAAGCGCGGCTGGGGGGTCTCGGTCGAGTTCGACGTGAAGCACGGGCCGGTCACCACCTTCGGCATCGCGCAGCGCCGGGACGGCACGTTCCAGTTCGTCGCCTCGGCCGGCACCGTCGTGCCGGGGCCGCTGCTGAAGATCGGCAACACCACCTCCCGGGTGGATTTCGGTTGCGACCCCGGTGAGTGGACGGACGCGTGGAGCGCGACCGGTATCTCGCATCACTGGGCGCTCGGTACCGGCAACCTGCTGCCCGAGCTGCGCGCTACGGCCGAACTGCTGGGCATCGAGCTCGCCGAAGTGGCGGCCCCAGCGAGAAACGAGGATCTTTAATGGTTGACACCAACGCCGTCAAGGACGCCCTGCGGCAGCACCAGATCGAGCTGCCGTCCTGGGCGTTCGGGAACAGCGGCACCCGGTTCAAGGTGTTCGCGCAGGCCGGCGTGCCGAGAAACCCCTTCGAGAAGGCCGACGACGCCGCTCAGGTGCACCGGTACACCGGGGTCGCGCCGGTGATGGCGATTCATATCCCCTGGGACAAGACCGGTGACTACGAGGCCCTGGCGGCGCACGCCAAGGGCAACGGGATCCGCATCGGCGCGGTCAACTCCAACACCTTCCAGGACGACGACTACCGCCTCGGCAGCGTGTGCAGCCCGGACCCGCGGGTGCGGGCCAAGGCCGTGGCCCACCTGCTCGAGTGCGTCGACATCATGGACGCCACCGGTTCCCGTGACCTCAAGCTGTGGTTCGCCGACGGTACCAACTACCCGGGCCAGGATGACATCGCCGCCCGTCAGGACCGGATGGCCGAGGGCCTGGCCGCGGTCTACGGCCGGCTCGGGCCGGACCAGCGGATGCTGCTCGAGTACAAGCTGTTCGAGCCGTCCTTCTACACCACCGACGTGCCCGACTGGGGCACCGCCCTGCTGCACTGCAACGCGCTCGGGGACCGGGCCCAGGTGGTGGTGGACACCGGCCACCACGCGCCCGGGGTGAACATCGAGTTCATCGTCGCGCTGCTGCTCAAGGCGGGGAAGCTCGGCGGGTTCGACTTCAACAGCCGCTTCTACGCCGACGACGACCTCATGGTCGGCGCGGCCGACCCCTTCCAGCTGTTCCGCATCGTGCACGAGGTGGTCAAGGCCGGCGCCCTCTACCCGGGCCAGCCAGCCGCCGGCCCCCCCGCCGGGACAGCCGCGTCAAGCGCGTCAGCGTCAGGCCCCGGGCCCGGCATCGCGTTCATGCTCGACCAGTGCCACAACATCGAGCCGAAGATCCCGGCCCAGATCCGCTCGGTGATGAACGTCCAGGAGGCGGTGGCCAAGGCGCTGCTGGTCGACACCGGAGCGCTGCGGGCCGCGCAGGCCGAGGGCGACGTGCTGGCGGCCAACGCCGCGCTGATGGACGCCTACAACACCGACGTCCGGCCGCTGCTGGCCGAACTCCGCCAGGAGCAGGGCCTGGCACCCGACCCGGTCCAGGCGTACCTGGCGTCCGGCTACGCCGAGAAGATCGTGAGCGAGCGCGTGGGCGGTTCCGCGGCTGGCTGGGGGGCCTGATCACCGTGACTGACCCGAACTTCCAGACCCCGGCCGCGCCGGCCGTGGCGGCGCTGCTGGCCCGGTCCAACCGGCTGGGCGCGGACCCCAAGAACACCAACTACGCCGGCGGCAACACCTCGGCCAAGGGCACCGCCACCGACCCGGTCACCGGCCGGCCGGCCGAGCTGATGTGGGTCAAGGGTTCCGGCGGTGACCTCGGCACGCTGCGGGAACCCGGTCTGGCGGTGCTGCGGCTCGACGCGCTGCGCGCCCTGGCCGGCGTCTACCCCGGGGTAGAGCGGGAAGACGAGATGGTCGCCGCGTTCGACTTCTGCGCGTTCGGGAAGGGCGGAGCCGCCCCGTCGATCGACACCGCCATGCACGGCCTGGTCGAGGCGGCCAACGTCGACCACCTGCATCCGGACGCGGGCATCGCGCTGGCCACCGCGGCCGACGGCGAGGCACTGACCCGCGAGTGCTTCGGGGACCGGGTCGCCTGGGTGCCCTGGCGGCGCCCCGGCTTCCAGCTCGGCCTGGACATCGCCGCGATCCAGCGCGGGCACCCCGCGGCGGTCGGCGTCATCCTCGGCGGGCACGGCATCACCGCCTGGGGCGACACCAGCGACGAGTGCGAGCAGCGCTCGCTGGAGATCATCGCCGCCGCGCAGAAGTTCATCGACGAACGGGGCCAGCCGCTGCCGTTCGGGCGAACCGTCATCGAGCCCCTGCCGGAGGCCGGGCGGCGGGCCCGGGCCGCGGCCCTCGCCCCGCTGGTCCGGGGCCTCGCCTCCACCGACAAGCCGCAGCTGGGGCACTACAGCGACCACCCGGCGGTGCTCGAGTTCACCGGCAGCGAGAAGCTGGCCGCGCTCGCGGCCCTCGGCACGTCCTGCCCGGACCATTTCCTCCGGACCAAGGTGCGGCCGCTGGTCCTCGACCTGCCGCCGGCCGCGCCGCTGGACGAGGTGACCGCCCGGCTGCGCGAGCTGCACCAGGCCTACCGGGCGGACTACCGGGCTTACTACGAGCGCTACGCGACCCCGGACTCGCCGCCGATGCGCGGCGCCGACCCGGCGATCGTCCTCGTCCCCGGGGTCGGCATGTTCAGCTTCGGCCCGGACAAGCAGACCGCGCGGGTCGCGGGGGAGTTCTACCTGAACGCGATCAGCGTGATGCGCGGCGCCGAGGCGGTCTCGTCCTACGCGCCGATCCCGGAGAGCGAGAAGTTCCGCATCGAGTACTGGGAGCTGGAAGAGGCCAAGCTGCGCCGCCGGCCTCAGCCCAGGCCTCTCGCCGGGCGGGTCGCCCTGGTCACCGGGGGCGGCTCCGGCATCGGCCGGGCCACCGCGGAGCGGCTCGCGGCCGAGGGTGCCTGCGTGGTGGTAGCCGACCGGGACGCCGGGTCGGCGGCGGCCGTCGCCGCCGGACTCGGCTCCGCCGACATCGCCGTCCCGGTAAGCGCCGACGTGACCAGCGAGGCAGACGTGGCGGGGGCCTTCGCCGCCGCGGCCCTGGCCTTCGGCGGCGTCGACCTGGTGGTGAACAACGCCGGGCTGTCCATCTCCCGGCCGCTGACCGAGACGACCGTCGCCGACTGGGACCTGCTGCACGACGTGATGGCCCGCGGCTCCTTCCTGGTGTCCCGCGAGGCCGCCAAGCTGATGACCGCGCAGGGTATGGGCGGCGACATCGTCTACATCGTCAGCAAGAACGGGGTCTTCGCGGGCCCGGCCAACATCGCCTACGGCGCGGCCAAGGCCGACCAGGCCCACCAGGTGCGGCTGCTCGCGGCCGAGCTCGGCGCGATCGGCGTCCGGGTCAACGGCATCAACCCGGACGGCGTGGTCCGCGGCTCGGGCATCTTCGCCGGCGGCTGGGGGGCGCAGCGGGCCGCCGTCTACGGGGTGCCCGAGTCCGAGCTGGGTACGTTCTACGCGCAGCGCACCCTGCTGAAGCGAGAGGTGCTGCCGGAGCACGTCGCGGCCGCCGTGTTCGCGCTGACCGGGGGCGACCTGGCCCTTACCACCGGCCTGCTGATCCCGGTCGACGCGGGCGTGGCGGCGGCCTTCCTGCGATGAGCGGCCCCGCCGTCGTGGCCGCGGTCGACCTCGGTGCCTCCGGCGGCCGGGTGATCGCCGGGCGGGTGTCGGCCGACGGGGTCGAGCTGCACGAGGTGAGCCGGTTCCCGAACGAGCCGGTGCGCGCCGGCGGGACGCTGCACTGGGACATCCTGCGACTGCACGCGGAGGTGACCGCCGGGCTGCGGCGCGCGGCGGCCGCGTTCCCGCTGGCCGGCGTGGGGATCGACTCCTGGGCGGTCGACTACGGGCTGCTGGACGCCGCCGGGGCGCTGATCGGGAACCCGGTGCACTACCGCGACGCGCGGACGGACGGCGTCCGCGCCGCTGTGCCGCTAGACGAGCTGTACGCCGCCACCGGCATCCAGTACCTGCCGTTCAACACGATCTTCCAGCTGGCCGCCGCGGCCGGCTCCCCGGCCCTGGCCGCGGCGCGGACCCTGCTGCTGATCCCCGACCTGCTGGGGTACTGGCTGACCGGTGCCGTCGGGGCCGAGGTGACTAACGCGTCCACCACCGCGCTGCTCGACGTGTCGTCGCGGACGTGGGCGACCGGGCTGATGGACCGGGCCGGGATCCCCGCGTCGCTGTTTCCCGCGCTGCGGCAGCCGGGGGACCTGATCGGCCCGGTGACCGCGCCTGACGGGCTGACCGGGGCCGGAGGGCGGCCGCTGCCGCTGCTCGCGGTCGGGTCGCACGACACCGCGTCGGCCGTGGTGGCGGTGCCGGCCGACGGCCCGGACTTCGCCTACATTTCCTCCGGAACCTGGTCACTGGTGGGGATGGAGCTGGACGCGCCGGTGCTCGTCCAGGCCAGCCGGGAGGCGAACTTCACCAACGAGGCGGGCGTCGACGGAACCGTGCGCTACCTGCGCAACGTCAGCGGGCTCTGGCTGCTGCAGGAATGCCAGCGGCACTGGGGGCCGGCGTCCGGGCCGGTGGACGAGCTGCTGCGCGCGGCGGCGCGGGTGGCGCCGCTGCGCTTCGCGGTCGACGCCGACGACCCGGTGTTCCTGCCCCCCGGAGACATGCCGGAACGGATCGCGGCCTGGCTGCGGCAGCGGGACCGGCCCGTTCCGGCCAGCCCGGCCGAGTTCACCCGCTGCATCCTGGACAGCCTGGCCCTGGCCTACCGGCGCGCGCTGACCGCGGCCCAGTCGCTGTCCGGCCGGCACGCGAACGTCGTCCACATCGTGGGCGGCGGGTCCCGCAACGACCTGCTGTGCCAGCTCACGGCGGACGCGGCCGGGCTGCCCGTCGTCGCCGGGCCCGCCGAGGCCACCGCGCTCGGCAACGTGCTGGTTCAGGGCCGGGCGCTCGGCCGGGCCCCCGGAACGCTGGCCGCGATGCGCGGCCTGCTGCGGGCCGGCACCGAGCTGCGGCGCTTCTCGCCGTCCTCCCCGGCGCGCGCGTGGGAGGAAGCGGCGGCCCGGCTGCAGGTCAGCGGGTAGCACACCATGTATCGTTTCAGCTCAATGCCCGGCCTTTGGGAAAAGCGGGTCTGTTCACGGAAAAGCGGGTAAGCGTGCCGGTCAGCATCAAGGACGTCGCGGCGCACGCCGGGGTTTCCGTCGCCACGGTCTCCAACGTACTCAACCGGCCCGACATCGTGGCCCGGCCGACCCGCGAGCGGGTCAACGCCGCCATCCGGGAGCTCGGCTTCGTGCGCAACGAGTCGGCCCGCCAGCTGCGGGCGGGCCGGAGCCGGACGATCGGGCTGGTGGTGCTGGACGTGGCCAACCCGTTCTTCACCGACCTGGCCCGCGGGGTGGAAGACGAGGCCAGCCGGGCCGGCCTCTCGGTCATCCTGTGCAACAGCGACGACCAGGAGCGCAAGGAGAAACGCTACCTGGAGCTGCTCGAAGAGCACCGGGTGCAGGGGGTGCTGATCACCCCGGTGGTCGGCGCGGGCGGGCGGCTGGCCCGGCTGCAGCGGCGCGGCACGCCGGTGGTGCTGGTCGACAGCCGCTCGCCGTCCCGCGGCCAGTGCTCGGTCGCGGTCGACGACGTGCTCGGCGGCGACCTGGCGGTCTCCCACCTGCTGTCCGGCGGGCACGAGGACATCGCCTTCGTCAGCGGGCCGGCCGCGATCCGTCAGGTGGCCGACCGCCGCGAGGGCGCCCAGCGGGCCCTGGAACGGACCGGCCGCCCGGCCGCCGACCTGCGGGTGATCGACGTCGGGGCGCTCAACGTCGCCTCCGGCCAGAAGGCCGGGGCGGAGATCGCGGCGCTGCCCGCGCCAGAACGGCCGACCGCCGTGTTCTGCACCAACGACCTGATCGCGCTGGGCGTCCTGCAGGAGATGACCCGGCACCGGATCCGGGTCCCGGAGGACATCTCGCTCGTCGGCTATGACGACATCGACTTCGCGGCCGCCGCCGCCGTGCCGCTCACCTCGGTGCGCCAGCCCCGCCAGCAGCTCGGCCGCACCGCCGCCCGGATGCTGCTGGAGGAGGCCGCCGCCGGCGAGAACCACCAGCACCAGCAGGTCATCTTCGAGCCCGAGCTGATCGTCCGCCAGTCCACCACCAGCTGATCGTCCGCCAGTCCGCCAAGGACCCGCCCGGTGCCCGCCGCTGAAGCCACTACCCGCTATCCAGGCTGCGGGAACGATGCCATCGTCGTCCCCGCGGGCATGGGGCCGACGATGAGCGCCCGCGCGGTGTCCCCGGCGGTCACGGTGACAAAGGACGCCTGCGGGGGTACCTCCCGGGGCAGCGTCACGGCATGCCGGCCGGCCGGGAGCCCCGCGTCGAGGAGCACCAGGGACGTGCTGCGGGGCTCCGGCGGAGTGAAGGACGTGCCCCACCACGCAACCACCTGCACGTCTTGCGGCTGGTCTAGGTGCAGGTCCACGGTGCGCGTCGCGGGGTCGTACGCCACGGCCAGCCCGGACTGCGCATCGGCGTCTGCGGTGCGGGCGGCCCGGACCTGAGCGGCGATGACGCCCGCTATCCCGGCGAATCCCTGGATGAAGATAGCGGCGGGATTAAGGTCCGAGATCTGCGCGCGGAGGAGCTCTTTCGTGTCGGGCGCCACCATCCCGCCGAATACCACGATATCGACCGCGGTCATGTCGAACCGGTCCGTGACGCCGGCGAAGTCGTTGCTCGCGCCAGCGGCGTAGCCGGCCCGGCGCAGAAGCTGCACCGTCTCGGACAGGACGTTTTCGCTTCGGCCGATGACC
>DASWUW010000680.1:0-2252 GCA_036406335.1 Trebonia sp. | reverse complement strand
ACCGCATCCAGGGATCGCTGATCGGCACGGCGAACCTGCTCTGGCTGCTGCCTGCGCCCGCAGATCGAGCGAGCCAGCCGCCGATGCCCCGGCGCGAGGACATCCCGCTGACCGCCACCCGGACGGCGTGGGGACCAGGGCGGCGGGTGCCGCTGCCGGGTCAGATCGCCGGCCTGGCTCCCGTGCTGCGCGTAGAGGCCGGACCGCTCGGCAGGCATCAGCCGGAGTGGGAACCGGAGCCGCCTCAGTCGGCCTGACGCGGCGCGGCCAGCCCGGCGACGAGCAGCCCGGCCATGCGGCGGGCGTCGTAGCGGGCGTCGTTCTCCATGCCGGCGCACAGGTTGCCCACCGAGTACAGCAGCTCGAAGGCGCCGATGTCGGCGCGGATCTCCCCCGCCGCCGCGGCGGCGTCGAGCAGCTGCGCGCACACGGGGACGAGCCGGTCGAGAAAGTAGTGGTGCAGGGACTTGTAGCCGGCGTGGTCGGACTGCAGCACCGCGCCCAGCCCGTGCTTGGTGGCCAGGAAATCGACGAAAAGGTCGACCCACCGCGCCAGCGCCGCGTGCGGCGTACCGCTGCTGGCCAGCAGGGCAGGCCCGGCCTCGGCACAGGCCTCGACCTGGTGGCGGTACACCGCGATGATCAGGTCGGCCCGGGTCGGGAAATGGCGGTAGACGGTGCCCATCCCGACGCCGGCCCTGGCCGCGATGTCGCGTACCGGTGCGTCCACGCCCGAGGCGACGAAGACGTCGGCGGCCGCCTGGAGCAGCGTCTGCTCATTGCGCCGGGCGTCGGCCCGCCTGCGGGCGGGCGGGGGCCCGGCCGGCCCGTCCGGCTCGGCCATGACGTCGGTCCTTCCTGTCCGGCTTGCTAAACGGAGCAGCGCTCCGTATGCTGAGCGGAGCATCGTTCCGCTTATCCATGATGCCATAACAGACGGCCGTCGGCCAGCGTCACCGCAGCCGCGGCAGCCCACCCGCGATGGAGGGAACCAGTCATGCAGTACCGCACCTTGGGCCGCACCGGCGTGCAGGTCAGCTCGCTCGTACTCGGCGCGATGAACTTCGGCAGCAACGGGCGCGTCACCCAGGACGAGGCCACCGCCATCATCGACGCCGCGCTCGACGGCGGCGTCAACCTCATCGACACCGCCGATATGTACAGCAACGGCGAGTCCGAGGAGATGGTCGGCCGGGCCATCGCCGGAAGGCGCGACGACATCGTGCTCGCCACCAAGGCGACCCTGCCGATGGGCGCCGAGCGCAACCACCGCGGCAGCTCCCGCCGCTGGCTGGTCGCCGAGCTGGAGAGCAGCCTGCGCCGCCTCGGCGTCGACCACGTGGACCTCTACCAGGTCCACCGGTGGGACCCGACCGTCAGCGACGAGGAGACGCTGTCGGCGCTGACCGACCTGCAGCGGGCCGGGAAGATCCGTTACTTCGGCTCCTCCACCTTCCCGGCTTACCGCATCGTGCAGGCCCAGTGGGCCGCCCGGGACAGCCACCTGAGCCGCTACGTCACCGAGCAGCCCAGTTACTCCGTCCTGCAGCGCGGGATCGAGAGCCACGTGCTGCCCGTGACCCAGGAGTACGGTCTCGGCGTGCTGGCCTGGAGCCCGCTGGCCTCCGGCTGGCTGTCGGGCGCGGTCCGCGCCGGCCAGCCGGTCACTACGCACCGGGCTGCCCTGATGCCGCAGCGCTTCGACCTCGCCGACCCGGCTAACCAGGCCCGGATGGACGCCGTCGAGCAGCTGGCCAAGGTTGCCGACGCGGCCGGGCTGACCCTGATCCAGCTCGCGCTGGCCTTCGTCACCGCGCACCCCGGGGTGACCAGCGCGATCATCGGCCCGCGGACCCTGGATCACCTGCACTCCCAGCTGGCCGCGGCCGACACCGTGCTGGCCGCCGACGTGCTCGACGCGATCGACGCGATCGTCGCTCCCGGCACCGACCTCGCCGAGCACGAGAAGTACGACACCCCGCCCGCCCTGCTCGACCCGGCCCTGCGCCGCCGCTGACATCCTTGAAGGAGCAACCGGCCATGACACCCAGCACCACGCCCAGCTTCGGGATCGCGACCGCGCCGCAGCAGGTCGCCTACGGTGACCTGCTGCGAGTCTGGCAGGAAGCGGACACCGTCCCGCAGATCGAGCACGCCTGGGCGTTCGACCACCTCAGGCCGATCGGCGGCGACCCGGACGGGCCGATCTTCGAAGGCTGGACGCTGCTGGCCGCCCTGGCCGCGCAGACCAC
>DASWUW010000679.1:0-2230 GCA_036406335.1 Trebonia sp. | reverse complement strand
AGCTGCCGGCGGCCGGGAGGCCGGCCAGCGCGTAGGCCGAGGCGATGATGGGCGACGACTCCGAAGTACCGCCCACCTCCACCCAGCCGCCCTGGCTGTAGCTGTTGTAGATGGCCGCCCCGGTGTTCGGGTCCGCGTCGGCCGACACGTCGTTGTCCTCGCGCTTGCTGCAGTGGGTCACCGAGCTGCTCTGCCAGGAGGGCGCGGTCTCGTACGCCGAGCAGCCGCCGCCGGTCTGCGACCAGGGGCCTTCGCTCCAGCCGCGGGAGTTGGCGGCCTTGCTCAGCGTGGTGCCGCCCACCGCGGTGACGTACTCCGCCTCGGCCGGGAACTCCGTTCCGGGGCTGTCGCCCGCGGAGACGGTGATCGCGACGCCCGGGTGGTTGAAGTAGGTGCTGGCGTCGGCGGCCTCGCCGGAGTACTCGGATCCGCACCAGCTGTTGGAGATGAACTTGGCGCCGAGCGACACGGCGGAGTTCTCCGCGGCGTACAGGGCGCTGCCGCTGGCGCTGCCGGCTTCCACCAGGGTGATGTGGCACAGCGGGCAGATCGCCGACACCATGTCGATGTCCAGCGACTCCTCCACGTCCCAGCCGCTGGAGCCGGCCGCGGGGGGCAGCGGGGTGGCCGCACCGTTCTGGTTGACCTTGGTGAAGCAACCGGAACCGCAGGCAGGCAGGCCGTACTGGGAGCGGTAGGCGTTCAGGTCGGCCTGCGCGGTCGGGTAGTCGTAAGCGTCCACGATGTAGACCGTCTCGCCGGAACCGCTGGCCGCGGCCGCGGAGGCGAGGCTGTAGGCGGCCTGCAGCTGCGCCGGGCCGTAGCCGGCCGGGGTCACGGCCGGGCTGGCGGCCGGGGTCGCGAACGCCGAGGCCGGCCGCTCGGGTACCGCGGTGTTGATGAGGACCAGGCACTGCATCGTCAGCTTCCTGGACGGCTTCGCGCACGCGTGCCGGAACCGCGCGGCGGCGGCCGCCGCGGTCTGCGGGTGCTGCGCTGGTGCCGCGGCGGCGGCGGTGGCGCCCGCCGCGAGCAGCGCGGCGGCCGACGAGAGGACGACCGCAGCCTGGCGCAGACGCGCACCGGGGCGCGATCCGCGCCTGCCTTTGTCCGATCTGAATCTCATCCTGCTCCTTCGTGAGCACGGGTGGGCGACGCCGCGGACGCGGCGGCGCCGATACGATTACCTTGAGAAAGGCAGAGTTCCCATTTCCGAACGAATCAGGATCTTCGCCGGAAATCCGCCTATAAAACCGGGCCGCAATGTGGCCATCGGCCCACGGGTAAATGTCCAATTCCCGTGCGGCAGGAAAATTACACCATCACCAGTAAAGTTTGCGTGACCCGCAATTCCTGGCGTTTCGACGGCAAATCCGTACGAAATGCATCAATAGGAAAGGTGCCGGCTAACCGCCGTCGCGGGTGAGGGAAACGGTGCCCCGGGTGAAGGTGGCGAGGATGCGCTGGTGGGTCTGGCGCGGGAGATGCCGGTTCCCGGGCTCGCCGAACGGGGTTCCCGGGCGGGCCGGCGCCTCGGTCAGCAGCTGGTCCAGGCCCGGCCTGGCCACTAGAAGCAGGCCGTGCGTGGCCCGGGTGCAGGTGACGGCGAGCCGCCCGAAGGCGGAGTTGAACTCATCCAGCCCGGAGGTCCCGGTCAGCGGGTGGAGCGCCACGGTGACGCCGTTCGTCTGGCCCTGCCAGCTGTCGACCGTGGAGGCGATGAGGTCGCGGGAGGTGAGCCCGTGCTTCTGCCTGAGCCGCGCGACCGCCTCCGTGGCGTCGTCGACCGCCTGATTGCGGGTCGCCAGGATGGTGACCAGGGGATCACCGGATTCGTCACCCGGCCTGACGGCGGTGACCCGGCCCGTCGGGGAGCCGGCTTCGTCGTAGTCGGCCTTCTCGAGGGCGAAACCGCTCGTGAAGAGCTCGTCGAGGAGTTCTTCCACGAACTGGGTGAGCGGCAGGTCGACGTCGGCCGCCTCGGCTTCCTCGAGCCCGTCGACTTCCAGCAGTACCGGCAGGCCCCGGGCGACCTGCCCCCAGACTTGCGCGGCCAGGCCGGAGGCCCGGTAGGGGTTGTAGCCGGGGTCGCCGCGCCAGGGGTTGGCGCCGATCTCGATCGGCGGGAGCTGACCGACGTCGCCGACCCCGACCACTACCGGGGCCAGGCTGGCGACCTTGTCGAACAGGTGGTGCGGAAGCTGCCACGCCTCGTCGGCGAAGAGCACGT
>DASWUW010000678.1:0-2091 GCA_036406335.1 Trebonia sp. | reverse complement strand
CGAGGGCCTGCGGGACCTGGATGACGATCTCGTCCTGACCCGGGCAAAGGGCCAGGCCGCCGATGCCGGACCGCTCGACGAGGTCGGCAGCGGCGCGGATCAGGCGGACATGGGCGTCCAGCAGGGCGTTACCGCTCGCGGCGGGGGTCATGACGATGCTCCTTCCGCGGTCCCCGGGGTGACGGCGTCGCTGGGGATCGTCCCGGGCATCGCGATGACGTTCGCGAACGACGCCGGGCCGCGCAGGAACGCCGCCGCGCCGCCGTCTCCCGCCGCGGCTGGGAGCTGGTCCCGCTCGGCGCCGGCCGCCAGGATGCCCCGCACCGTCCGGTAGGACGGGTCCCCGGCCGCGGCCGCCTTCGCGCAGGCCGCCTCGAGCCGGCCGGGATCGTGCTTGTCGGCCAGCCCGATGATGCCCTGGGCCGCGCGGAGGCGGTAGAGCGCGTTCTCGGTGAGCAGCTCGCCGATGACCTGCTCGCAGGCCGGGCCGATCGCGGTGGCCTGCCGGCGGCACCACTGCGGTGTCCGCATGTGGAACGCGATCTTCTCCGGCGGGTAATCGGCGAAATCCGTCGCCTTGCCCCGGACCTTGCGGGGATGGGTCTTTACCAGCTGGCCGCCGATGAAGAACTGCACCATCGTCGCGGTGAGCCGGACGTCGGCGGTCTTGCCGATGTGCCGCCAGGGCACCGAGTAGAGCACCTTATCGACCTGGGCGTGAATGTCCGGGCCGATCTTCGCCGTCGCCCACGTCGCCAGCACGAACGGCTCCGCGGGCAGCGGCCGCAGCGCGTCCTTCTCCACCGCGTCGAACACCGCCGCGGGCGCGGCGCCCTCCAGAGGCCGGCACGCCCGCTGCCCCGCCACTTCGGCCGACCAGCGGACCGCCTCGGCCTGCATCCGCTCCAGCGACGTGAACTCCCGGCCCCTCCAGAACGAGTCACGGACATAGGGCATCGGCCGCTCGACCCTGGCCTTGTCCCTCGGCTTCAGCGCCCTCGCCGGGTCGACCAGGCAGCCGTAATGCGCGGCCAGCTCGGCATAGGACCGGTTCAGCTTCGGATCATAGAGATCGGGCTTGTCCACTCCGGTCTTGAGGTTGTCCGGGACCAGCCGGGCCGGGACGCCGCCGAAGAACGCGAACGCCTCGGCATGGCACTCGGTCCAGGCCCGCTGGTCCATCTTCAGCACCGGGCGGACGAACATGTGCCGCGAGCACGCCAGCACCATCACGAACGCCTGCACGGTCCGCAGCTTCCCGGTCGCCGGGTCGAGCCAGCGGCCCAGCATCCCGTAGTCGATCTGCGCCTGCTCCCCGGCCTCCGCCGGCCGCGGGTTCCACACCGTCACCTGCGCGCGGCGGGCCTCCTCCGGGATGTTCGCCGCGACATAACGGCGCAAGCTGGCCACGCTGGCCGCCAGCCCGTGCTCATCCCGCAGCCGCTGCCAGATCGTCGACATCCGCACCCCGGCTTTGACCTGCGCGAGGATGTAGTCGTGGTGCACGGCGATCGCGGGCCAGGTCACCTGCCGCAGCCGCGTGTCAGCCAGCTCCGGGAACCACTCCCGGACCAGCTGCGCCCACTCGGCCTCGCTTTTCCCCGGCCCGCCCGGCAGCACGCCCGCAGCGGCCGCCGGGGTGACGTACTTGCGGATCGTCTTGCGGTCCACCCCCAGGCTCTGCGACATCTCGTTCAGCGACCTGCCCGCATGCCAGTGCACCAGAATCTCGGTCACGTCGATCACGTCGAACGTTCTCCTTGCCATCGGCCCCCCGTCCCCGACGGGAGGCAACCTTGCTCGATCTCGATGGCCAGGTCCACCCCGACACGCACCCCGTCCCCGTGGGGAATTACGTGATCGGGGTGAGGAATTACATGATCGCTACGCCCTCACAAGCGGGGAATTACTTGATCGCCGACACCGCCCGCCGGTGGGCTTCGCCATGGATCAGCATCCGGTCGGTGCACTCGGCCCGGACGGTCCGTACCCAGCGCTCGGCATGACAATTCGCCCGGGGTGACCGCGGCGGAATCTTCACCACCTTCACGCCGTCGCTCGCGAAGACCTCGTCGAACGCAGCCGTGAACT
>DASWUW010000677.1:0-9921 GCA_036406335.1 Trebonia sp. | reverse complement strand
AGGCAGGCGCTGACCGAGTTGGCCGCGAGGGCGGCGAGGTCGGGCAGGCCGAGCCCGAGGCCGGCGGCCAGCGCGAGGTAGTTGTCGGCCACGTAGCCGCCGAAGTAGGCCGGGTCGTCGGAATTGACCGTGACGTTGACGCCGGCGTCGAGCAGGACGGGCAGCGGGTGCGCCGCGATCGTGGGAACGCAGCGCAGCCGGACGTTGGACAGCGGGCACACCGTCAGCGGCGTGCCGTCGGCCGCGAGCCGCCGCAGCAGTGCCGGGTCCTCCACGCTGCGGATCCCGTGGTCTACGCGCGCCACCCCGAGCAGGTCGATCGCCTGCCAGACGTACTCCGGCGGCCCTTCCTCGCCCGCGTGCGCGACGCCGTGCAGTCCGAGCCCGCGGGCGGCGTCGAAGACCGCCGCGAAGTCACCGGGCGGGTAGCCCACCTCGGCCGAGTCCAGGCCGACGCCCAGCAGCTGGCCGGCGTGCCCGGCCAGCGCTTCCAGGGTCTTCGCGGCGTCGTCCGGGCCGCGGTCGCGCAGGAAGCAGGCGATAAGCCCGACCTGCGGTCCGCCGTCGTCCGCGCTGCGGTCCGCCGCCGCGCGCAGCCCGCCGATGACCTCGGTGAGCGGGACGCCGCGGGCCAGGTGCACCTGCGGATCGAAGAACATCTCGACCCGGGTGACCCCGTCCTGCCGCGCCCGGGCGAGATAGGCCGAGGCGAGGGCGGCGAAGTCCTCGGCCGTGCGCAACACGGCCACGCACTCGTAGTACAAGGCCAGGAACGAGCTGAGGTCGCTGAATTCGTACGCCCCCCGCAGTGCCGCGACGTCCCGGTAGGGCAGCGCCACCCGGTTGCGGGCGGCGAGCTCGAGGGCCAGCCCGGGTTCCAGGGTTCCCTCGATGTGCAGGTGCAGCTCGGCTTTGGGCAGGGCGGTGACCTGCGCACGGGTGACGGTCATGTCGTTGACTCTAGGACCGCGGGCACCGTGCCCGGAGGCGGTCCGGCCGGGGACGGGCCGAGAACGGCCCGGAGTGACCCGAGCGCATCGAGCATGATGCCGAAGAGCGTCCGGTCGTCGTCGGAGTCGAGCCATTCGTCGAACGCGACGTACATCACCGTGACCGTGCTTTCGGCCAGCAGTGCGGCCGTCCTGGCGTCGGTGCCGCGGCTGGCGAAGCCGTCCCTGACTGCCCGGGCGAGGGCGGCGCGCTTGCTGAGTTCGCGTTCCCTGAGTCCTTCGTCGGAGCGGATAATGGCCCGCCGCTGGCGGTACTCGTCCCGCGGGGCGGTGAAACGGGTCTCGGCGACCGTCCGCAGGCCGCCGGTGATCAGCGTCACCGGATCCAGTGCGGCGGGCGCGTCCGCTATCAGGCGCGCGGCGAACGCAGGCACCTCTTCGCCGCCGAACAGCACTTCCCGCTTGTCGGTGAAATGCCGGAAGAACGTGCGGGTGGTCAGCCCGGCCCGGGCGGTGATCTCCGGCACCGTGGTCGCGGCAAACCCCTGCGCGGCGAACAGTTCGACGGCCGCGCGTTCCAGGCGTTCGCGCGCGTCCGGCTGCCATCTGCTCACCTGCTTAGTATAGGTGACGACACGTCATGTCATCGTGGTGTAACTTGATGACATGGCATGTCGTCACCGGGCGGCAGGCGGCAACAATCGGAGCGGGATGACGGAGCGCGAAGTCTGGATACTAGGCGGCACCGGCCGCAGCGGCCGTGCCATCGCCGCCGAGCTGATCAGCCGGGGCGTGACTCCGGTGCTGGTCGGGCGGGACGCCGAGCGGCTGCGGGCTGCCGCCGCTCAGGCCGGCCAGGGCCGGACCGTGACCGCGGGGTCGGTTGAGTCGGCCGCGGCCGAGATCCGGCGGCAGCGCCCCGCCGTGGTTATCAATACGGTCGGGCCTTTCAGCACCACGGCGGACCCGGTGGTGCGGGCCTGCCTGCCCGAAAGCCACTACGTCGACCTGGCCAACGACGTAGCCGCCGTGCTGGCCACCCTCGGCCTGGACAAGGCAGCGGCCGATGCCGGCCGCACCGTGGTGACCGGCGGCGGATTCGGGGTGACGGCCAGCGAGAGCGTCGTGGTGCGGCTGTGCGAGGGGCGCCCGGTGCCCGCGCGGGTCCGGGTGGACATGATCCCGTCGCTCGAGACCGAGGAAGGGGTCATCGGCGAGGCGCTGGCCGGCACCATCCTCGACGGGCTGCCGGGGGTCGAGGGCGGCGGCCGCTTCGCCGGGCGCCGCTACTCCGGCGGGCACCTGGTAGCGGCGCGCATCGGCGGCGACGTCGCGCACCTCACCCTGCCCGACGGCGGGGAGGTCACCACCGCCAGCATCCCGCTCGGTGAGCTGGTGGCGGCGCAGCGGGCCAGCGGGGCGCCGTCCGTGGTCGCCGCGTCGAGCGAAACGCCGTCCTCGCCCGCCGCCCGGGCGCTGCTGCCGCTGGCGACCGTGCTGCTGAACGCCGGGCCGGTGCGGAACTTCGCCAAGGGCCGGCTCGCCCGGGTCAAGCTCAAGGCGCGGGAACGGCCGCGTCCGCACTCCTGGGGGCACGCCCGGGTGGAGTGGGCGGACGGTACCACGGCGGAAGGCTGGCTCCGGGTCGGCGAGGCGCAGGCCTTCACCGGCGCCGTGCCGGCCGAGGTCACCCGCCGCCTGCTGGCGGGTGCGGGCAGGCCGGGCGCCTTCACGCCGGCCGCCCTGTTCGGTCTGGCGCTGGCGCTGGCGTGCGGGGGCGAGTACGTGACGACCGGGTAGAGGCCGGCCGCCCGGCCGGCCGCGCCTGGCCCGGGCCGCAAGACGATCATGTGACCCGGCCCACGTGCCGCGACGGAAAGAAACGAAGATGATTACTGCGTTCACCCCGGGGTAAGCGCAGTTGCCTACTTCGTTTTGCCCAGCCACTTTCGTCACGGGATTTTCATGACACAACCGACCGACTCCGCCACGGGGCTCCAGTCCGGGGCCGCGGCCGCCCGCCACGCGGATAACCCGCACTACGCCCGGCGCTGGTGGGTCCTGGCCGTCTTGGGCACCGCCCAGCTCATGGTGGTGCTCGACGCCACAATCGTGAACATCGCCCTCCCGCACGCGCAGACCGCGCTCGCCTTCAACAACAGCGACCGGCAGTGGATCGTCACCGGTTACTCGCTCGCGTTCGGCAGCCTGCTGCTGCTCGGCGGGCGGATCGCCGACGTTTTCGGGCGCAAGCAGGTCTTCATCATCGGGACCATCGGGTTCGCCGTCGCCTCGGCGGTCGGCGGCGCCGCGGTGAACTTCGACATGCTGCTCATCGCCCGGGTCGTGCAGGGCATGTTCGGCGCGCTGCTCGCGCCGGCCACCCTTTCCCTGCTAACCACCACGTTTACCAACCCGGCGGAGCGCGGGAAGGCGACCGGCATCTACGGCGGCATCGCCGGGGCCGGCGCGTCGGTCGGGCTGCTGCTCGGCGGCATCCTCACCGAGTACCTGAACTGGCGCTACGTCATGTACGTCAACGTGCTGATCGCGGCGGTCGCGCTGGCCGGCGGCCTGGTCCTGCTCAAGACCATCCACACGCCGGACCGGCCCCGGCTGGACCTGGTCGGCACCGTCCTCGCCGCGGGCGGCGTGTTCGCCCTGGTCTACGGCTTCTCCAACGCGTCCATGGCCTCCGGCGGCAACGGCTGGACCGAGCCCGGCACGCTGGGCCCGCTCATCGGCGGCGTCGTCCTGCTGGTCATCTTCGTGCTGGTGGAACTGCGGGCGGCGCACCCGCTGCTCCCGCTGAGCGTCGTGCTGGACCGCAACCGGGGCAGCGCGTACCTGGCGATGTTCTTCTCCGCCATCGGCCTGTTCGGCGTGTTCCTGTTCCTTACCTACTACCTCGAAGAGACCCTCGGCTACAGCGCGGTGAAGACCGGCCTCGCGTTCCTGCCGATCACCCTGGTCCTGGTAGTGGTCGCGGCGGTCGGCAACGTCATCCTGATCACCCGGGTCAGCCCGCGGCTGCTTATCCCGACCGGGCTGCTGGTCGCCGGGGTGGCCATGGCACTGCTGACCCGCATCGGCCTGCAGTCCAACTACACGGCGGACGTACTTCCCTCGCTGGTACTGCTCGGTCTCGGGCTCGGCCTGGTGTTCGCCCCGTCGTTCACCATCGGCACCTACGGCGTGGCCTCCGACGACGCGGGTGTCGCGTCCGCCATGGTCAACGTGGCGCAGCAGGTCGGCGGCTCGATTGGCACGTCCCTGCTGAACACGATCGCGACCACCGCCGCGGCCAGCTACGTGGCCGCGCACGCCGCGTCGATCACCAGGGCCACCAAGCCGCTGATCGAGGCGAACGGACTGCTGAACAGCTACCACACCGTGTTCTGGGTGGCTGCGGGCGTCTTTGCCGGGGCCGCGGTGCTGACCGGCCTGGTGCTCCGCTCCGGTATCGCCATGACGGAGGAGGACTCCGAGCTCGCGGCGGGTGTCTGATGATCCCTCCCGCGGTGGCGCCCCCGGCCGCCGAAGTCACGGGACCGCGGCGGCTGCGGGCGGACGCCGCCCGTAACCGCCAGCGGCTGATCGACGCCGCCGCCGAGGTGTTCGCCGCCCGCGGGCTCGACGCGACGCTGGACGAGATCGCCCGGCACGCCGGGGTCAACGTCGCGACCGCCTACCGGCACTTCGCCAACAAGCACGAGCTGGCCCGCGAGTTCCTGCGGCAGTGCATCGACCTGACCGCCGCGATCGCCGAGGAAGCCGCGGCGCAGCCCGACCCGTGGGCGGGCCTGACCCAGCTCCTCGAGCGGTCGCTGGAGATGGTCGGGTCCAACCGGGCGCTGTTCGACGTGCTGACCCGGGTCTACGACGCGGAGTACTTCGCCGAGCTGCTCCAGCGGACCTCTCCGCCGCTGGAGCGGCTGCTGGCCCGCGGCCGGGCCGCCGGGGTGGTGCGGGCGGACGTAGCCGCCACCGACTTCCCGGCCATCCTGGAGATGCTGAGCGCCATCACCGGCCTCGGCATCCCCGACGTGCCGTACCTGCCGCACCGCTACATCGGGCTCATCCTCGCCGGGCTGCGTCCCGGCGGGGAGGCGCTGCCGGGCGAGCCGCCCACTGAGGAGCGGCTGCAGCAGGCCGCCGCCACCAAGGCCGGGAGGATGAGCGGCCACTCCGGAGACCGCGGCTAGCGGCCGGTCCAGACCGGGGCGCGCTTCTCCGCGAACGCCCGGGCGCCTTCCCGGGCGTCCGCCGACTCCAGCACGGGCGTCACCACCGGCGCCTGCCGCGTCCACGCGTCGGCCAGGTCCCAGTCGTGCTGCTGCGCGATGACCTGCTTGGTGGCGGCCACCGCCAGCGGGCCGTTGGCGGCGATCCGCGCGGCCAGCGCCCGCGCGCCCGCAAGGGCGCCGCCCGGCGCGGTCAGCGCGTTGACCAGGCCCAGCCGGTGCGCGTCGGCCGCCAGCAGCGGGTCCCCGGTGAGGGCCAGTTCCATGGCGATGCCGGCCGGGATCCGGCGCGGCAGCCGGAACAGCCCGCCCGCCGCCGCGATCAGGCCCCGCTTGACCTCGGGCAGGCCGAACTTGGCATCGTCCGCCGCGACGATCAGGTCACAGGCCAGCGCCACCTCGCAACCGCCGGCGAGCGCCCAGCCCTCCACCGCGGCGATCAGCGGCTTAAGCGGCGGCGCCTGGGTCAGCCCGGCGAAGCCCTTGCCCTCGAGGCGGGCGTTCTCGCCCGCCAGGAAGGCCTTCAGGTCCATGCCGGCGCTGAACGTCCCGCCCGCGCCGGTGATGATGCCCACGGTCAGGTCGTCGCGCGCGTCGAGCTCCTCGATCGCCGCCGCCAGCAGGACCGATACCGCACGGTTGACCGCGTTCCGGGCCTGCGGCCGGTTGATGGTGATGACCGCGATCCGGTCCGCGTGCTCGACTAGTACCTCATCGGCCATAGAGCTCTCCCTGTTCGTCGGTGATCAGGCGGACGGCGCCTGCGAGACCATTGTCAGGTCACCCGGTACGCGGTGTAGGACACGCTGTCCGCCTCGCGCACCGCCGAGGCGATGAACAGCGACCGCTCGAGCACCGCCAGCCGCGGCGCGGACGTCTCCAGGTGCACCGTCACCCGGAAGTAGTAGCTCGACGGGTCGACCGCCTCGCCGCGCAGCAGCGCCGCCAGCACCGGAGCCGGGCCGCTGCGGACGCCCGAGGTCCGGAAGTGCACGAACTCACCCTGGAGGGTCCGGGCCGAGTAGCGGGTGTCGATCTCGACCGACCCGTCCGGCCGCACCACCTGCCAGTCGGCGCCGCCGGGCAGGATCTCCGCGTCGAACAGCCCGCTCACCTGGCCGCCGGTCACCGGCACGACCCGCCGGTGCCCGGCCCTGGTCGTCCCGTGGTCCTCCAGCGGGCCGAGCTGCGCGTCCACGGTGAAGGCGCGCTCGAGCCCCGGCGGGGGCGCTTGCGGGCTCACCGCCCGGTCCCGGGAGATAGAGATTCGGTGCCATTGACGTTCATCCGGGTTAAGTCCCCTCAAGTGCCCTGCAGGAACTCATAAGGTAGTTCCTTAACGTACACGCTCTCCCGCCAAGCCGATCGAGCCACTCCAGCCAGGCAAGTCAGTCAGGTTGGCACCGGCAACGATGGCAACTTGGGCAGCACGGTGGTTCAGGGCACCCGTCGGCTGCGCACCGCCGCGCGCCGAGACGAAGCGAACGCGAACAGAGGAAGGGGCCCCGGGTGAAGGCCTGGCAGGTAACCGATCATGGCGAGCCGGAAGCGGTCCTGGAGCTTACCGACATATCCCGCCCGGAGCCCGGTCCCGGGCAGATCCTCGTGCGGGTGCTGGCGGCGGCCGCGAACTTCCCCGACGTGCTGCTGTGCCGGGGCGTCTACCAGGTGAAGCTGCCGCTGCCGTTCACCCTGGGGGTTGAGCTGTGCGGGGAGGTCGTCGAGCTCGGCCCGGGCGTGTCCGGGTTCGCCCTGGGGGACCGGGTGATCGGGGACACCGCGCTGCCGCACGGGGCGTTCGCCCAGTATGCCGTCATGGACGCGTCGGCCGCGCTGCCCGCCCCGCCCGCCCTCGACGACGCCGAGGCCGCCCCCTTCTACGTCACCTACGAGACCTGCTGGGTGGGGCTGCACCGGCGGGCCCGGCTGCAGGCCGGGGAAACCCTGCTGGTGCACGCGGCGGCGGGCGGTGTCGGCACCGGGGCGATCCAGCTCGGCAAGGCCGCCGGGGCGCGGGTCATCGGCGTGGTCGGCGGCCCGGAGAAGGTGGCGCTGGCCAGGGAGGTCGGGGCCGACCTGGTCATCGACCGGACCCGCGAGGACTTCGTCGCGGTCGTCAAGGAAGCGACCGGCGGCAAGGGTGCCGACGTCGTCTTCGACCCGGTCGGCGGCGAGATGTTCTACAAGTCCACCAAGTGCATCGCCTTCGAGGGCCGGATCCTGATCGTCGGCTTCGCCAGCGGCGACATCCCGTCCGCCGCGCTCAACCACGCCCTGGTGAAGAACTACGACATCCTCGGCCTGCAGGCCCGCACCTACCGGTTCCTGGAGAACGACGCCACCAAGGAGCACTACGCCGCGCTGGTCCGGCTGACCGAGACCGGGGCGGTCCGCACGGTGATCACCGAGCGCCTGTCGCTGGACGACGTCCCGGACGGCCTGCGCCGGCTCGGGGCGGGCATGACCACCGGCCGCATCGTCTTCATCCCGTAGCGGGCCGCGGGAGGACCGGGGCGGTCTTCCGCGTTCCGCTACCCCGCTGGTGCCTCGCCCCTAGCGCCTCAGCCGCCGATCGCGTCGAGTTCCGCGACCGTCTCCTTGTCCAGCGACAGCGACGCGGCGGCCACGTTCTCCCGCAGGTGCGCCACCGAGGACGTGCCCGGGATCAGCAGCAGGTTCGGCGAGCGCCCCAGCAGCCAGGCCTGCGCCACCGCCATCGGCGCGGCGCCGAGCCGGGCTGCGACCGAGCTGAGCACATCCGACTGGAGCGGGCTGAACCCGCCGAGCGGGAAGTAAGGCACGTACGCGATACCCTCCCGGGCAGTCAGGCCGACGAGATCGTCGTCCTCGCGCCGCGCGAGGTTGTAGAAGTTCTGCACGCAGACCACCGGCGCGATTCCCTGGGCCTCGGCCAGCTGCTGGGTGTTGACCGTGGACAGCCCCAGGTGCCGGATCAGTCCCTGGCTGCGCAGCTGGGCCAGCGCGCCGAACTGCTCCGCGATCGGCCCCGGCACCGGCGAGTGACCGTCTTCGCCGCCGCCCACCCGCAGGTTCACCACGTCGAGCACGTCAACCTGAAGCGTGCGCAGGTTGTCGTGCACCTGCGCCCGCAGGTCGTCCGGGGTCCGCGCGTGCAGCCAGGCCCCGCTGCCGTCGCGCCGCGCGCCGACCTTGGTGACGATGTGCACGTCGTCACGGTAGGGAGCCAGGGCCTCATGGATGATCTCGTTGGTGACGTGCGGGCCGTAGAAGTCGGCGGTGTCGAAGTGCGTGACGCCGAGCGACACCGCCTCACGCAGCACGGCGAGGGCTTCATTCCGGTCGGCGGGCGGTCCGAAGACGCCCGGCCCGGCGAGCTGCATCGCGCCGTAGCCCATGCGGCTGACGGTCAGGTCGCCGAGCTGGTAAGTGCCGCCGGGTGCGGTCACGGAGGTCATGGATTCTCCTTCGAAAACGGGCCCTGTCCGCCCGGGGCGGCGTTGCGCCCCGGGCCCGGCCTCTACTATGGCCCGCCCGCGTCCGGCCCGGCAGTACCCCGTCCATCCTGGGGTCGGCAGGACCAGGCGGGCTGGCCGGCCGGCCGCCGCACCCCGGGGCTGCGCCGCGAGGAAGTCGCCACGCTGGCGGGCATCAGCGCCGACTACTACCTCCGCCTGGAGCAGGGCCGGGACCGCCACCCGTCTCCGCCGGTGCTCGGGGCTCTCGCCCGGGTGCTCGCCCTCGACGCGACGGCCGCGGAGTACCTGCTGAGCCTGGCCGCGCCCCGCCCGGCCAAGACCCGCCGCCCGCGCCAGGAGACCGTGCCGGCCGGCATCCGCCAGCTCCTGGCGGCGGTTAACCTGCCCGCGTTCGTGGAGAGCCGGATATTCGACGTGCCCGCCGCCAACCGCCTCGCGACCGCGTTGTCGCCGAGCATCCGGCCGGGGGAGAACCGGCTCCGGTCCCTGTTCCTCGACCCGGCCGAGCGGGACCTGCACCCCGACTGGGCGAAGGCCGCCGCCGACCTGGTCGCGTCGTTCCGGGCCTCGGTCGGCACCGACACCGAGGACCCGCGCGTGGCCCAGCTGGTCGGCGAGCTCTCCCTGAATAGCGAGCAGTTCGGCCAGGTATGGGCCCGGCACGACGTGCGGGCGCTGGCCGGCGCGGCGGTCCGCCTGCGGCATCCCGGACTCGGGGAGCTCGCGCTGCGCCGCGAGAAGCTGCCCGTCGGGAACTCCGGCGGGCAGCTGCTGGTGATCTATCACGCTGAGCCCGGCTCACGCAGCGCTGCCGCGCTCGCAAGTCTCGGCGCGGACCGGCCGGGCCCGAATACAATGGCTACTTCCGGCTAGCGGCGGGCCAGCCGCCGCTCGCCGCTCGCGCCCGGCTGATAGGGGAGCCCGTAGTGCTGGAACAGACCAGGCTCATCGACAGCGGCCAGCTCGCCGTCGGTGTCGATGGTGAACGCGTCCTTGATCTGCCCCTTCGTGTAAGCGACCCGCACCTTGTCCGGCGCCACCTTGGCCCCGGTCAGCGGCACGAAGGTCAGCCGGTGCCGTCCGATGATCCCGATTATGACCGAGCCGAACGACGGCTCGTCGGTGCCGGTGTCCACGTACACCGCCTCGAGCTGGCCAATCTTGTGGTTCTCGGGGTCGACCACGTCAAAGCCCCGCCAGTCGCGAATGTTCTCAGCCTCAAACATGGCCTTCACCTGCCCCGACGCCAGTCAGGCAAACTCCCGTCAG
>DASWUW010000676.1:0-4103 GCA_036406335.1 Trebonia sp. | reverse complement strand
AGTGGACGTTTGGGCACACTCCGGTGTGCCCAAACGTCCACCATCGCGCCCAAGCCGAGTCCGCCCGCTGGCTTCTTACTGTTATCGCGGACCGGGGAATTCGCTATTCGGTTCGGCGTCCGTTCGTGCTGGCGCTTCTTGCTGTTATCTTGCCGGGGAGCCGGGAACGGCCAGGGCTCGCCGGTGACGCGGGCCAGGCGGCGGGCCAGCAGCGCGGTCGCGGTACCGGTGAGCGCGGCCGCGGTGGCCGGCCGGCCGGACAGCGCCGCGGCCCACGCGCCGATCGTCCACCAGGAGGCGTACAGGGGACGGACGGCCCCCGGGTGCAGGGTTTCCAGGGCCGCCGCCGACGTGCCGTAGTCGGCCCGGCGGCTGAACCAGGCACGGAACGTCACCCGGTGGTCGTGGCCCATCACCGCGGCCGGCTCGTAGCGGACCCGCCAGCCCGCCGCGGCCATCCGCCAGACGAAGTCGACGTCCTCCCCGACGTGCATGCCGTCCCGGAATCCGGCGGCCGCCGCGCTGCGCCGGACCACGAGCGCGGCGCCGGGCACGTAGGGGACGCGGGCGCCGGGGCGGACGACCGACGGGCGGGCGCCCATGTCGAGAGTGGAACTCGCTCCCTCGTAGCGGGCCAGCCAGCTGTCGCCCT
This sequence comes from Trebonia sp., assembly GCA_036406335.1. GTDB lineage: Bacteria > Actinomycetota > Actinomycetes > Streptosporangiales > Streptosporangiaceae > Trebonia. Next base: position 3,451 of record DASWUW010000676.1, on the reverse strand, counting down.
GCTCGTGGGGGACGATGCGCGGCGCCGCGGCGCCGACCGCGGGGTCGGCGAAGTGCGGCAGCAGGCCCGCCAGCCAGCCGGGCCGCGGCACGCAGTCCGAGTCGAGGAAGGCGACAAAGCCGGTCTCCGCCGCCGCCAGCCCGGTATTGCGGGCGCTGCCCGGGCCGCCGTTGACCGGCCGGCGGATGACGGCCGCCCCGTGCCCGTCCGCGATACGCTGGATCGCCGCCGGGTCGGCGGACGCGTCGTCCACCACGATCACGTGCGGCAGGTCACCCAGGCCGGCCAGGCAGCGGGCGAGCTCGGCGTGCCGGTCCCGCACCGGGATGACCACCGTGACGTCGGCGGGCACCGGGACGCGGGAACCGGACGGCTCCGGGACCGGGTGGGCGATCCCGGTGTCGAGCAGCCGGCGGGCCAGCTTCCCGGCCGCCGCTCCTCCGGACACGGGCGCGCCGCCGAGCCAGGAAGCGACCTGGCGGGCACCGCCCGGCGTCAGCCGCAGGACCCGGGCCGGCGCACCGCCGACCAGCACGGTGCCGTCCGCGATCAGCCGGGTCCCGCGGTCCGGGACGAGCCGCGTCCCGGGCGGCACGGTGTCGCGGTCGGCGCCGTGCCCCCCGGCCTGTTCCCGCGGGATCACGCTCACCCGCGGGCACCGCTACCCGGTACTGGACGGGCCCGCGGGCCCGGGCGGAACACGAGCGCGCGCCTGCTCAGCAGCCGCAGGCCGGCGCACCCGGCTCGGCGTCAAACCCCGCCAGGGGGCTCTCGTCGCAGTCGTGCGCGGGCGGGCGGCGGACCCCGATGGTCACCGGCACCGGACCGGACGACTCCGGGCGCGGACGGGACGGCGCGGTGCGGTGCGAGTGGTCGACCGACGGGCGCGGCACCGGAACCCCGGCCGAGGACGCCACCGAGGCCAGCGCGGTCTCGCCGTAGCCCTGCACGCACTCCGGGTCCGGGCCGTCCAGCGGCAGGCCGGTGAAGAACTTGGCCGCCATGCAGCCGCCCCGGCAGGAGTCGTAGAACCCGCAGGACTTGCAGGCACCGCCGGTGTCCGGCTTGCGCAGGTCGGTGAACAGCTCCGAGGTCTTCCACACGGTCTCGAAGCCGCCGTCCTCGCGGACGTTGCCCGCGAGGAAGTTCTCGTGGATCGCGAACGGGCACGCGTAGACGTCGCCCACCGGGTCGATCAGGCAGACCACCCGGCCCGCGCCGCACAGGTTGAGCCCGGGCAGTGCCCCGCCGAAGGCCGACAGGTGGAAGAAGGAGTCGCCGGTCAGCACCTGGTCGCCGTGCCCCACCAGCCAGTCGTACAGCTGGCGCTGCTGCTGCGGCAGCGGGTGCAGCTCGTCCCACACGTCCGCGCCGCGCCCGGAGGGTCGCAGCCGGGTCAGCCGCAGCTGGGCGCCGAACCGGTCGGCGATCTCTTTGAAGTCGTCGATCTGCGGGATGTTCTGCCGCGTCATCACGACCGACAGCTTGAACCCGCGGAAGCCCGCGTCGGACAGGTTCTGCATGGCCCGCATCGCGGTGTCGAACGACCCGGCCCCGCGGACCGCGTCGTTCACTTCCCGGGTGGCGCCGTCGAGGGAGATCTGCACGTCCACGTAGTCGGAGGCAGCCAGCCGGGCGGCCGCCGCGGCGTCCAGGCGGACGCCGTTGGTGGAGAACTTGACCCCGACCTGGTGCTCGGTCGCGTAGTCGACCAGCTCCCAGAAGTCGGGCCGCACGGTGGGCTCGCCACCGCCGATGTTGACGTAGAAGACCTGCATGCGCTGGAGGGTGTCGATGACCGCCTTGCACTCGGCGGTGCTCAGCTCGCGCGGGTCGCGGCGGCCGGACGACGACAGGCAGTGCACGCAGGACAGGTTGCAGGCGTAGGTGAGCTCCCAGGTCAGGCAGATCGGCGCGTCCAGCCCGAGCTGGAACAGGTCGGTGAGCTTGCCCGGGGCGGCAGCCGCCCCGCCGCCGGGTGCGAGGTCTGGGGCGAGTGTCATGCGTCCGTCCGTTCGGTGATCATCTTTGAGTCGGCGAGGGCGGCCAGCGCGCGGGCGTAGGCGGGCAGCTCAGCCTCCGGCACGCCGGAGGCGAGGCAGGCGGCCCGGGCGCTGGGGTGGCCGGCCAGCGACCGGACCACCGCCAGCACCGTCTGGTTGTTCAGAAAAGACAGCCGCCTGGTGCCGAAGTGGTAAAGCAGCGCCCCGAACGGCTCGGGCCGCATGGACACCCGCGGGTCGACCCGCCAGGCGCGGTCGAGGTCAAAGGTCACTGATCCGGTCACTGTCGACTCAGGAGGCATGCTGGGCTCTCAGATCCGTGCGGGCCTAGTAGACGCCGCACATGCCGTCGATCGAGACCTCTTCGACGAGCAGCTCGTCGCTGGTCAGGGCTTCCGTCTCCGGCTCGTGCTCGGCCATGCAACCTCCGCGGGTTAGTGGCACCAAGTGCCAGGACTACATTGACAGGACTCTAAACGGCACTATGTGCCGAAATCAAGCTCCGCACGGATAGTCACCGCTCGTAAGCCGGGATTAGCGTAAAATCAGGATTCCGCGTACCACTGAGGATGGTGATCGCCGTGCCGTCAACGGCGGCGAAGCTGCCCGCAGCCCCGGGCAGCCCCGGGCAGCCCGGCCGCCGGCGGGTGACCTCCCGGGCAGAACTCGAGCAGGCGGCGTTCGCCCTGTTCACGGAGCACGGCTTTGACGCGACCACCGTGGACGAGATCGCGGCGGCGGCCGGGATCGGCCGGCGCACCTTCTTCCGCTACTTCCCGTCCAAGAACGACATTCCCTGGGGCGCCTTCGAGGACGAGCTCGAGCGGATGCGCGTGCGGCTGAAGGCGTGCCCGCCGCAGGTCCCGCTGATGGACGCGATCAGGCTGGCGCTCATCGACTTCAACCGGGTCCCCCTCGCGCAGGTGCCGCTGCACCGGCGGCGCATGGAGCTGATCCTGCGCGTGCCGGCGCTGCTGGCGCACTCCACCCTCCGGTTCACCGCCTGGCGCGAGGTGATCGCCGAGTTCGCCGCCGAGCGCACCGGCGGCCGCCCCGACGACCTTGCCGCCCAGACGGTCGCGCACGCGGTCCTCGGCGTCTCCGTCGCCGCCTACGAGCACTGGCTCGACCTCCCGTCGGCCGACCTGGGCCGTCTCCTCGACGACGCGATGCGCCAGCTCGGCGGCGCGTTCGGCACCGCCGCCGGCTGAGTCCGCCGCGGCCGGGCCCGATCGAACCGGTCGGCCGCCCCGCTCGTTGCTCAACGTAGCGAACGACTACGCGTTGAGATCGGCGGTGGCGCATGCCAGACAACCTCGCGGCTGACCAGGACGGAGCCGGGCGGGCGGCGGACAGCGCCCGCGTCCGGCTGGCGGCGCTCCAGGTGGACGCGGCCGGGGCCTACGCCGCGATCACCGCCGCCGACGCCGCGCTCCGGGTGCTGGCCG
>DASWUW010000675.1:0-1582 GCA_036406335.1 Trebonia sp. | reverse complement strand
GCCAGGCCGTCGAACGGCAGCGGGTACTGGCCCGAACGCAACGGCTTGTTGCCGCGGTAAGGGTCCAGCGGGAGCTCCAACTGCCGGCCCGCGGGAGGCCGGGCCCGCACCGACCCGACCGGCGGAATGGGTGGTGGGGTGGGGCGGGGGGTGCGGGTGACGTCGAGAGGCAGCCGGTATTGCCCGTCCGGGCCGAGGACCGGGCGGTGCTCGGGCCACAACCCGTCGGCCAGCGGCAGCGCCAGCTGCCGCCCCCTCGGACCATCAGTGGCTGCCGCGGTGCTGGGACGCGGTCGGCTGGCGGGCGGGGCCGGAGGTCGGGGTTGGCGGCGCACCCCCAGCGGCAGCATCAGCTGCCCGTCCGCGGTGGCCCGGGTCCGGGCGTAGGGATCCCCACCACCGGCTCCACCGGTGGGACCGCCCGGTGTCGGACCGGGGCCCGGACGGGGACGAGGGCCGCGCGCGCCCGGCCCGCCCGGACCGGGCGGGAACCCAGGCCGGCGACCGCGACCGCCCAGGCGCGCGGCAAGTCCGCGGCCGCGGCCGCCGATCAGTCCTGCGGTTTTGATCAGGATGGCGGTGCGCACGATCGACCCGAGCAGCGACCGGCCCGAGCCGCCGCCGCGGACCGCGCGCAGGATCCAGAACGGGATCCGCCACAACAGGATCAGCAAGGCGAGCACGACCAGGGTGCGGGCCCAGTCCGAGCCGGGCACCGTCCCGAACAGGCCCCCGGCCACCCCGTCAGGGGTGAGGAACACCTTCACGGTCGCGACGAGGGTGAGGCTTTGCGCGACCTGCACGGCCAGGCAGCCCGCGAAGGCGCGCCACCACCAGCGGGCGATTCCGTCGGTTTGTGGGAGGGCGTGCAGCATCAACGCCAACGGGGCGGCGGCGATCAGAATGACGGTGATCGCTACCCGGACCACGTAGACCAGCAGCAGCATCTGCAAGATCGCGGCGGCGACCAGTCCGACGATCAGCAGGCCGGTGCCCGGCACCGGACCTGGGGTGGCCGCGGACAAAGAGCTGCCGATCAGCTGCCTGAGCGCGGTCGCGCCGTCGACCGGGTCGACCCCGTTGGCCAGCACCGCCGCCGACAGCGCGTTAGCCAGCTGGATCGCGATCCCCGACCCGAGCAGCGACAGGGCGCCGGCGAGGAACCCGGCGATCATGCGGGGGGCGATCTCGCGCAGCCCGTAGCGGGTTTGCACGCTCTGATAGCCCATCACCAGCATCCCGCCGAGCAGGACCAGCACCGTGTAGCAGCCGAGCAGGATCTGCCACGAGGAGTTCCACAACCCGGCCAGGCCCGGGATCTGCTGTGGCGTCGGCGTGGCCAACAGGGTCTGGGACAACAACTCCAGGCCCGGGTTGAGCAGATCAGCGACCAGGCCGTGCAGGAACTGGTCGATCGCCGCCGTCACGCAGCCCGACAGATCCCACGCTGCACAACTCGACGACACCGGGTCACCCGTGACCGTTCCCGCCGCCGGGACCACAGCGCTGGAAGCCGGGTTCGGCTGGATCGTGGAGAGGCAATCAAGTCCGTGACAGGGCGCACCTGACGTCGGCGCGGATG
>DASWUW010000674.1:0-3020 GCA_036406335.1 Trebonia sp. | reverse complement strand
CGTCTCGGGACGGACCGCCACCTCGACGGTCTCCCCGGCAGAAACCGCACGGGAAACGGTCAGGGGCACGGCGGCGGCACCAGCCACGAGGCGCGTCGTACCGTTCGCCGGGGATCCGGCCGCCCGCCCGGTCAGGATGTTGCACTGACCGAGGAACTCGGCGACGAAACGCGAGCCCGGCCGCCGGTAGACCTCCTCCGGGGTCCCTGTCTGCTGGATGCGCCCGCGGTCCAGCACCACGATCCGGTCACTCATGCTCAGCGCCTCCTCCTGGTCGTGGGTGACGAAGACGGTGGTGAGCGCGAGCTCGGCCTGCAGGCGCTTGAGCCAGACCCGCGCGCGCTCGCGCAGCTTGGCGTCGAGGTTGGAGAAGGGCTCGTCGAGCAGCAGCACCGACGGCGAGTAGACGAGCGCCCGGGCCAGGGCCACCCGCTGCTGCTGGCCGCCGGAAAGCTCGTGCGGGTAGCGCCCGGAGTAGGCGCTCATCTCGACCAGCTCGAGCGTCCGGCCGACCCGCTCCGCCACCTCGGCCCGACGAACCTTCCTGACCTTGAGCGGGAAGGCCACGTTCTGGGCCACGGTCATGTGCGGCCAGACCGCGTAGGACTGGAACACCATGCCGGTGTTGCGGGCCTCGGCGGGCAGGTGCAGCCGGGCCGCTCGGTCGAAGAATGGCTGGCCGCCGCAGGTGATGCGGCCCGTGTCGGGCCGCTGGAAGCCGGCCACCGACATCAGCGTCGTGGTCTTGCCGCATCCGCTCGGCCCGAGCAGGGTGAGCAGCTCGCCGTCGCGAACGGTGAAGGACACGTCGCTGAGGGCGGCCTCGCCGCCGAAGTACTTGCCGATGGCCTCGACGGTAATCTCAGGCACTGCCCCTCCTCGGGCGTGCGGCGAACAGCCGGCCGCCTGCGGCGATGGCGATGACCGTGACCGCGACCTGGACCACGGCCATGGCCGCGACCGGGCCGTTGACGCCCTGGGCCTCGGCGTTCAGCATGGCCACGCCCATGACCGTGGTCCCGGGGGTGGCGAGGAACAGGGCCGGGTCGTAGTCGTTGAGTATCGAGACAAACATCAAGATGAAGGCGACGAACACCGCGGGGCGCAGGATCGGCAGCGTGATCCGGGTGATTGTCGTCCACCAGCCCGCGCCCGCCGACCGGCCGGCGTCGTCGAGCGAGGTGGACACTGCCGCGACGGCGGCCGACAGCACGAAGTAGGCCAGCGTCATCGAACGGACGCTGAGCGCCAGCGTCAGTCCCCAGACGCTGTTGAGCAGGGCGTGCCCGGGCGGGTTGACGAGCAAAAACGACCAGAAGAACCCGATGCCGACGATCAGGCCGGGGACCGCGCGCGGGAACAGCAGGAGGAACGGCAGGGAGCGGCGCAGCGCGAACCGCGAGCGGTGCGCCACCGCCGTGGCCAGCGCCACCAGTACCGTCGTGGCCGCGGCGCCGACAAGCGCGATCAGGGCCGAGTTGCGGATCGACTGGATGTACTCGCCGTGCGCGATCGCCGTCCAGTTGGCCGCGGTGAGCAGGTGCCAGGGAGCGATGAGCGGCGTGAGCTGGGAAACCGCCGACTCCACGGCCAGGGCCACCAGCGGCGCGACGGTCGTCGCCGCCAGGTACAGAGCCATGAGGCCGCCGAGCAGGACCCGGGCCCGCCGTCCGAGGCGAACCGTGCCGTCGGCGGAGCCGCTGCGGCCGCCGACGGACACGAAGCGGGCCTCGTCGCCAATCAGCCGCGAGCGCAGCCACAGCAGGCCGCACGCGGCCGCCAGCAAGATGGTGGCTCCGGCGCTGACCGACGGGGGGTCAGGCGTGACCGCGTTCGACCAGGCGCCGTAGAGGTAGCTGGCGATGAAGTCGTGCCCCTGCGGGGAACCGAGGACGAGCGGGATTCCGAGCGACTCGATCGACAGGGTGAACACCAGCAGCCCCGAGTTGATCAGCGCCGGCCTCAGCATCGGCAGCGTAACCCGGGAAAGCACCCGGCCCGCGCCCGCGCCGACGCTCCGGCCGGCGTTCTCCAGCGAGGCGTCCATGCCGGCGAGGGCGGCCTGGCAGACCAGGAACACGACCGGCACCGCGGTCGCGGTGCCGAGCACCGCCATGCCCGGCACGCTGGTCAGGTTGAACGGGATGGGCAAGATAGCGGTGATGAACGGGTGCGCGTACCCGCCCGGACCGTACAGCGCGTTCCAGCCCAGGATCACCCCCAGCGGCGGCAGCAGGACCGGGACCGCGATCAGGGGTCCCAGCCCGCGGCGGCCGAGCACGTCGGAACGGGCGCACAGCACCGCGAAGCCCGATCCGAGCGCTACCGAGCAGACGGTGGTGATCGCGGCGAACTCGGCCGTGTTGCGTGCTGCCGCCCAGAAGGCCGGATCGGAGAACAGCTGGGAGTAGGCCGACAGGGTGAACGCACGCCCGGCGTCGTAAACCGGCTTGCTCTGCACCGAGGCGTACAGCAGCGGCAGCACGGGCACGAGCACGCAGCCGAGTACTAGCAGCCATATCACTGCCTGCACGGGGTTTTCCCGGCGGCTGGACGGGCGCACCGTGGCGGGGCGTCCGGCCGGGTGGCGGGTCATCCAGATCATGAGCGGGGCTCCACGGACTGAGGTGGCCGTTACTGGTGGAACGCCTGGCGGAACCTGGCCGTGAACGACGGCTGCTCGCTCGCTACCACCGGGCTGAACGGGGTCATGTAGACGTTCGCCTTCGGCACCGCCGCGTACAGCGCCTTGAGCGTGTTGACGCAGCCGTTGGCCGGCGTGAACGTGTTGCTCGTGGACTCAAAGCCCGCATCGCACAGCGCCTGCTGGCCGGCGTTCGAGAACACGAAGTTCAGGTACAGCCGGGCAGAGTCAGGGCTCGCCGCGCCGGCGGTGATTCCGATTCCGCGCGGGATCAGCGGGGTGAAGTCTTTGGTGTACTCCCAGCCCAGGATCTTGCCGGCGCTCGTCGACTCGATCGGGCCCCGCGACAGCCCGGACTCGAACACGGCCACGCCGT
>DASWUW010000673.1:0-3280 GCA_036406335.1 Trebonia sp. | reverse complement strand
CCTCGCGTTCCCGGTCGGTCAGCCCGGCGAGCGGGCTGGCGCCGCCGGGACCGGCCCCGCCCCGGTTCCCGGGGTCCAGGCGGGCGCGGCGGGCCAGGTCGTCGAGGGCCGCGCCCAGGGGCACCGCCCGCAGCCGGGACGCGGTGGCGCGCGCCGCCCGCCAGACGGCGGCTGCCTCGTCGCGCCGCCCGGCTTCCACCAGCGCCTCGGTCAGCCGCCACTGGGTCTGCGCGGTCTCGTAGACGTAACCGGGCCCGAACTGCTCCAGGACCCGCTCCCAGGCCGCCGGGGAGTTAGTCCCGGTGAGGCGGGCGTAGTGGGCTTCGCAGCGGGCCAGCCAGCCGCGGCCCTCAGGCCCGAGCACCGCCTGGGGCCGGGCCGGGTAACGGGCACCTTCACGGGCGACGTCGAGCAGCGCCGCGCCGGCCGCCGCTTCCGCGTCCGCGCCGGCCGCGTCCCCGGCCGCCCGCAGCTGCGCCGCCCGGTCGGCCCGGGCCGCGAGGGCGACCGCCGTCACCCGGATCACCGACGGGCTGTGCGCGGGCCAGGCATCGGCGTCGATCGCGGCTTCCGCCTCCGCCAGGGACCGCTCCGGGTCGCCCTGCCACAGGGCATGCTCGGCCAGGATCCCGCGGGCGATGTAGGCGACGAAGACGTCGTCCCAGAACGGCTCCAGCCAGGTCCGCCGTTCGCTGACCGCCGGGTTGCCCCGGGCCACGTCGATGAAAAGCGCCATCGCGGACAGCAGCGCCTCGGCCTGCCGGGTGACCCGGACCGGGAACCCGTCCGCCAGCGCCTGCGCATGGTCCCAGTCACCGTCGGCGAAGTGCGCCTGGAAGTGCAGGTGCTGCAGGTCCAGCCCGAACGGAGCGAGGCCGAGCCCCTCGGCTTCCGCCCATTCCTCCCCGCGGTGGGCGACGTCGGCCGCCTCCTCCAGTTCGCCCCGCACCAGGCGCTGCTCGGCCAGCTGGTAGGCGGCCCGCAGCCGGACGCCCAGCGCGTCGGCCGCTCCCGCCTGCTCGACCGCGGCGGTGAACAGGGCGACCGCCGCGCTGGAATTGCCGGCCCGGAGGGCGAGCTGCCCGTTGGTGGCCAGCGCGTCCGCCTCCACCGAGGCCGACCCGGCGGCGCGGGCGGCGTCGGTGGCGCGGGCGGCCCAGTCCCGGGCGTCGTCGTCGCGGCGGGCGGCCAGCAGCGCGATCGCGTAGGTGGCCATGGCCCGGGCCCGGTACCAGGTGGGCGGCTCGTCCCGCGTCGCCTGCACGGTCGCCTCGGCCACGTCGAGGGCTTCGGCGTACCACTGCGCGTTCTCCCCCTGGAGCAGGTGGTAAGCGAGCCGTTCCCCGACCCGGCAGCGCAGTTCGATATCTTCCGCCGGCTCGGCCGCGGTGGACAGCCGGTCGCGGATGCGCCGCAGCAGGTGCACCGCGCGGGGCACGTCACCGCTGGCCGCGGCGGCCAGCGCGGACCGCAGCCCGAGTTTGCCGCGGGTCATTCCCGCGATCCGCTCCGCATCCTCCACCCGGACCCACAGTTCCAGGGCCAGGTCGTAATGGCGGTGCGCCTCGGCCGGGGCACCGAGGCGCTCGGCCTCGGTGCCGGCCCGGAGCGAGGCGGCGAACGCGCCGGGGATGTCGTGGCTCGCCATGCTGTGGTGCGCGAGCTCGGCGGCGGAACCGGGTACGCCGGCCAGCAGGCTGGCGAGCACGGAGTGCAGCCGGGTCCGCTCGCCCGGCATCAGGTCGCCGTAGACCGCCTCGCGCAGCAGCGCGTGCCGGAACCGGTAGCCGTCGGGCCCGTCGGGCGCCAGCAGCTGGTGCCCGGACGCCTCCCGCAGCGCCTCCTCGTAGGCCACTCCGGACAGCCCGGAGGCGGCCCGGACCAGCTCGTCGGTGGTGCCGCCGCCGGCCACGGCCGCCACCCGCAGTACCCGCTGGGCCGGGTCGGACAGGCGTTCCACCCGGGACAGCAGCAGCGCGGCCAGCCCGGTGGGCAGCGTGTCCTGCGCGTGCGACGACGCGGTCAGCAGCTCCTCGGCGTAGTAAGCGTTGCCTTCGGCTCGCTCGACCAGGGAGTTGAGGGTCGCGGCGGGCAGGAACAACGGTGCGTTCGGCACGCTGGACAGGATTTCGGCCAGGGCGGCGGGGGAGAGCGGCCCGAGTTCGACCAGCGCCACCATCGGCAGCCGGAGCAGCTCCGCGATCACTTCGCGCAGCGGGTGACGGCGGTGCAGGTCGTCGGTGCGGTACGTCCCGATGATCGCGACGCGCTCGCGGTGCAGCATGCGGGCGAGGAACGTAACCAGGTGGCGGGTGCTGGCGTCGGCCCAGTGCAGGTCCTCGATGACCAGCAGGACCGGGGTGGCGGCGGCGAGCTCGGTCAGCAGGCTGAGCACGGCGCCGAACATCTGCTGGCGGGCCAGGCCCGTCCAGTCCGTCTCCTGGCCCTGGCCGTCGCCGTCCGGGAGCAGGCGAGACAGCACCGGGCGGGCCTTGATCGCCTTCTCGATGTGCGGCGGAACGGTGCGGAACGCGTCCGCGAACGGCAGGTAGGGGACGCTGTCGCCGATCTCCGCGCACTGACCGCAGAGCACGGTGAAACCGTCCCGCTCGGCGAGCTTCACCGCCTCGGCCACCAGGCGGGACTTGCCGATGCCGGCGTCCCCGCTGACCAGTCCCGTCACCGCGCGGCCGGCCGCGGCGTCCTGCAAGAGGCCGCGCAGCCGGGTCAGCTCCGCGTCCCGACCTACCAGCGTGCCCATGGCTCCATTATCCGCTGAAGTCTTAGCCGCTGGCTAACCGGTTACGGCGGGCCTGGCCGTTCGGCCGGAGCCGGTTAGGGATTTTCCCCAATGATCATCGGCGGGTCTTACTGCGAGCCTGGAAGCAGAGGACGAAAGGAAGACCGGAGATGAAGACGCCACAGATGACGGCAGCCGTGCAGCGGGTCGCGGGCAAGCTGGTCCACGCCGTCCACGAGATGAACGAGGCGCAGCGGCTGATGCTGGCGCTGCGGACCGCCACCGACCGGTACGAGGAGAACCCCGGCACCGCGCCCGGCACCTACGACGAGTTCCTGGCCCGGACGTCCGGGGCGCTGCTGCACGAGCCGTCCGCGCGCAAACGGGCCCGGAAAGCCGGGCGGCACTAGGGGCGGGCCGAAGCGCTGAGTACCGGTACCTAGTAGACAGCGCGCGGCCGGCTGAGTAGTTCAGCCCATGTGCGGGCCGGGGGCCGGTGGCTGAATGAGAGGCATGAACGAGGCCTACATCACCGCTACC
>DASWUW010000672.1:0-2595 GCA_036406335.1 Trebonia sp. | reverse complement strand
GGGCCGGCGCACCTGGAGGCCAGGGCCGCGGCTGCCTATGCCGGATATCAGGCGACCCGCTACGACGACACCGGACGGATGCTGCCCGCGCTGATCCGCGACACTGAGGCGGCGGGCGGAGACGACCGGGAGGCATGCTCGGTGCGGACGCTGGTCTACGACACGGCCGCGGCGCTGCTGCACCGGGTCGGTGAGACGAGCCTGGCCTGGACAGCGGCCGACCGCGCCCTGGCGGCGGCTGAACTGTCCGGCCGTCCTGAGCTGGTGGCCCTGCAGGCGTACCGGCTGTCGTACGTGATCGCCGGCCGCAAGCACCCGGCCGAGGCGCTGGAACTGGCGATGTCGGCCTCTGCCGGGCTGGAGCGGGTGATGCGCGCCCCCGATGCGGACACGCTAAGCGTGTACGGCGCGCTGCACCTGGCCGGCGTGCACGCTGCCGCTGCCGTCTACGACCGGGCGATGACCGCGACCTTGCTCGCGCGAGCCCGGACGATCGCCGACCGCACCGGGGACGGCAACCGCATGGGGACGGCGTTCGGGCACGTGAACGTGGCAATGCACGCAATCTCCGCTTCGCTCCAGCTCGGGGACGCGAAGGCAGCGATCGAGACCGGGGAATCACTCGACCCGGCCTCGCTGCCGGCCGGGCTGACCGGCAGGCGCACCCAGCTCAGCCTTGACCTCGCCCGCGCGTACGCGATGCGCAAGCAGGACGCCGCCGCCATGAACCTGCTGCTGGCCGCCGAACGGCTCAGCCCGCAGCTCGTCCGCTACGACGGGCGCACCCGCGAGGTCATCACCAGCCTGCTACGCCGCGAGCATCAGCCCTCGACCCCCGAGCTCCGCCCTCTGGCCCGCCGCACCGGGGTGATCTGACCCGCACTTTCGTACGGGTTCCCCGCCCGCACGAAAGTGCGGCTTGGCTGCGTTCACGACGCTGCGGGTGACGCCTCCCTGACTCGCCTACCGTCTTGCCTCATCAGCAGGAGTAAGCAGTCTTGGGAGGCAAGGCGATGGCCACGATAGCAACGGGCGCCTCAGCGGTGCTGGCACCCGGTCACGGCCCTGGCCCGCGCACAGGCTACGGGAGGCCGTCCTTATGGCAGCACGGGGCGCAGCCGCTCCCGCGACTTGGACGGCCATGAGCGCGACCCCGCCGTTCGCCGCGCTGCCGACCGCTCCCGGCCTGGCACGCGGCCATGTCAGGGCCACGCTCGCTGGGTGGGGCCTCGGTGAGTTCGCTGACACCGCCGAGCTAATCGCCAGCGAGATGACCGCCAACGCGGTGAGCGCGTCCGCGCCCGTGCAGGCAACTGGCACCGTGCTGGTCATTCGCCTGTGCCTGGTTACCCACGGACGCGTACTGACCATCGAGTGCTGGGACCAGGCTCCCGGCATCCCCCTGCTGCAGGAGGCGTCCGGATTCGCGGAGACCGGGCGCGGCCTGGCGATCATCGACTCCCTCACGGACGGAGCGTGGGGTTGCCGGCCTGCCATCGGCCAAGCCGGCAAGTGCGTCTGGGCCGAAATCCCGGTACGCGATCTGCCCGCACCGCTGCTCCTGGCCTGACTTAGACGCCCCTAACGGAACCGCCGACCAAGCGCTAACCCACGCAGGCATTAACTGAACAGGAGCATCCCCGTGCTGGACAGCCAGTACAACGAACGGGCCAACCACCTCGCCGACGCCCTACCCCGGCCTGCAACGCCCGTAGCCGGCGGCAGGAGTGAACCACATGGACTTCCGTGTGGCGAGCAGATCAGGGCCGTGGACGCCGCCATCATCCCCGGAGCGACCGGTCATGCCACTCCAGCCACAGCGGAAATCTTTGAGGAGGTCTCGTGCAGCGCGCACTCGTGACTGGCGCGGCAGGGTTCATCGGCTCTCACCTCGCAGCCGGGCTTCTCCGGCAAGGCTGGCATGTGACCGGCCTGGATTCGCGGTACCCGCCAAGCGACCCGGTCGCAGCCGAGAACCTGGCCGACCTCGCGCCGCATCCGCGCTTCCGGCTGGCCAGGGCCGACATTGCCACTGCCGACCTGGCCCACCTGCTGGAAGGCGTCCAGGTGGCCTTCCACCTGGCGGCCCTGTCCGGAGCGCGCCGGTCATGGGGCGGCCAGTTTCCCGCCTACCTGTCCGTGAACGTACTCGGCACGCAGCGGCTGCTGGAAGCATGCGCGGCGGCGGAGGTTCCGCGCCTGGTGTTCGCGTCCTCGTCAAGCGTCTACGGCCCGGGGAACGGAACCCTGTCGAGGGAGACCGACCAGTCGCTGCCCTTGTCCCCGTACGGAGTTTCTAAGCTTGCTGCCGAGCGGCTGTGCCTGGCGTACGCGAACCGCCCGTCGGCGGTCACGTCCGTGGTCGCGCTGCGGTACTTCACCGTCTACGGCCCGCGCCAGCGGCCGGATATGGCCTTCAACCGGATTATGCGCGCGGCGCTGTCAGGCCGGGCCGTCCCGCTGTACGGCTCGGGCGCGCAGCGCCGCGACTTCACCTACGTCAGCGATGCGGTGGCCGCGACGATCGCGGCGGCGTCGTGCGAAGCGCGGGCCGAGGTGGTCAACGTGGCCTCCGGCCGCAGCGTCCCCCTCGTC
>DASWUW010000671.1:0-1710 GCA_036406335.1 Trebonia sp. | reverse complement strand
GAAGACGGCCCAGTACCTGGCGATGCGGGCGAAGATCGTGCTGGCCTGCGCCGGGGGCGCCATGAACAAGCAGGTCGCCGTGGACCTGGGCGTTGACGAGTCGACGGTGGACCGCTGGCGGGCCCGGTTCGTGGCCGGCCGGCTGGCGGCCCTGCACGACGAGCCCCGCCCAGGCCGGCCGCCGTCGGTCCGCCTCGACCAGGTCGAGGACGTCATCGTGGCCACGCTGGAGTCCCTGCCGGGCAAGGACACCCACTGGTCGCGGGCCTCGATGGCCGCGCACTCGGGGCTCAGCAGGTCCACGGTCGGGCGGATCTGGAGGGACTTCGGCCTGAAACCCCACTTGCAGGACTCCTTCAAGCTGTCAAAGGACCCGTTCTTCATCGAGAAGGTCATCGACGTCGCCGGGCTGTACCACAACCCGCCCGAGCGTGCCGTCGTGCTCTGCGTGGACGAGAAGTCCCAGATCCAGGCGCTGGACCGCTCCCAGCCGGTGCTGCCGATGATGCCGGGCATGCCCGGGCGCCGCACCCACGACTACCTGCGGCACGGCATCACCAGCCTGTTCGCCGCCTTCAGCATCGCCGACGGCACCGTCATCAGCGAGCTGCACCGCCGCCACCGCGCCGCCGAGTTCAGGAAGTTCCTGGCCAGGATCGACAAGACCGTGCCCCCCGGCCTCGACGTTCACCTGGTCTGCGACAACTACGCCACCCACAGCACCTCCGAGGTCAGGGCCTGGCTCAAGAAGCACCCGCGCTTCCACGTCCACTTCACCCCGACCGGCTCCTCCTGGATGAACCAGGTCGAACGCTGGTTCGGCCTGCTCACCGACAAGCTCATCCGCCGCGGAGTCCACAAGAGCGTCCAGTCCCTGGAAAACGACATCCGCGACTGGATTGCCACCTGGAACGACAACCCCAGGCCCTTCACCTGGACCAAGACTGCCGACGAGATCCTCAGCTCCCTCACCGACTACCTCTCCAGGCTCCCCACCGGACAACCCGAAAACCAGGCAATAATAACCAGCGAAACCTCAGACGCAGGATACTAGCGAACACCCGTCCCGCACACCCCAGGGTCGTGACAAAGCGTGCCAACCCCTCCGCAGCGCGAGCGACCGGATCGCCGATTCGGCAGGGGCGGGGTCTTGTTCTCGCTGAGGGGGCACTACAGCACAGATGATCCGTTCTAGCATCCGAACCAGCAGTCGGCGAGGGCGTCGAGGGTGGGCTCGGGCGGCTCGGGAAGACGGCGGAAGTAGCAGGGCAGGCAGCTGTGCCGGTGCAGCAGCAGCCAGGCGAGCAGCCGCCGGGACACCCGCCGTCCAGGTCGTGCCCATACGAGGCAAGCGCCTGCCGCAGCAGCCCAGCGTCCGCCTCGGCGAAGAAGACGCCGGCGGCGGCGAACTCGTACTCGCGGGCCCCGCACATGGCCGCCTCGAAGTCGATCAGGCCGGTCAGCCGCCACGGACCGGGCTCGGCGAGCAAGTGCTGGCGCATGACCTCGGTGTGCAGCAAGACGGGCTCTTCATCCAGCAGCGTGATGCTGTCCAGGAAGCCGGGGATCTGGTCGGCCCATTCCGCCGCCAGGCCGAGGTCACGCTGGGATTGCGCGCATGCCGCGCGCTGGCGGGCCACGAACTCCGGCCACGGCATGCCCGGATACCAGCCGGGAATGGCCGGCGGCGGAACCCGGTGCAGCGCGGCT
>DASWUW010000670.1:0-3465 GCA_036406335.1 Trebonia sp. | reverse complement strand
GAGATGACCTCGCGCTCGTCGGCCAGCACGCGCCACAGGTCCTCCGGCGAGCTGATGCCGCCGGGGAAACGGCAGCTCATTCCGACGATCGCCAGCGGCTCGCCGCCGGCCCGGGCCCTTTTCGCGGAACCGCTCATGCTGCACTCCAGCGTCGTCTAGCAATTCAAGAGAAGAAGTAGGGAGAACGACGGCATCGGCCCGGACGGCCTAGAACGAGACCATCGGCAGCTCGATCGCGAACGTGGCCAGATCGGGCGCCACGACCTTCATGGTCGTCGGCTCCGGCCGGCGGCCGGCCGCCAGGTGCAGGCACTGGATGTCGGCCGAGCCGTCGCTGTCGGCCGAGATCCCGACCGCGGCCAGGCAGTCGCACCGCTCGTCGCTCAAGCCGGCGAACCGGTAGGCGACGTCCATCATGCGGTTGCGGTCGGTGGCGCGGAAATCGGCGGCGAGGTGCGCACCGGCCTGCGCGGCCTGGTCGACCAGCCAGTTGAGCAGTACCGTGCCGGCCCCGAAGGTCACCACCCGGCACGATGTGGCCAGCAGCTTCAGGTGCCACACGGCGGGGTGGTACTCGAGCAGCAGCACGCCGACCGCGCCGTGCGGGCCGAAGCGGTCGCTGAGCGACACGGTCAGCACCTCGTGGTCGGTGTCGCCGAGGAGGCCGCGCAGCACGCCGTCCGGGTAGTGCACCCCGGTCGCGTTCATCTGGCTGGTGCGCAGGGTCAGCTCCTCGACCCGGGTGAGGTCCTCCTCGTCGGCCCGCTTGACCACCATGAGCAGGTCGAGTGAGCGGAGGAACTCCTCGTCGGGGCCGTTGAAGGTTTCCTTTTCGGCGTCCCGGCGGAAGTTCGCCTGGTACATCTGGCGGCGCCGCCGGGCGTCGACGGTGATCACCGCCGGGGTGAACTCGGGCCGGCCCGGCAGCGCGCGGGCCTGGGTCGCGTCGTAACCCCGGACCTCGGGCAGGTGGTAGCTGACCTCGGCGATCTCGGTCGGCAGGTCGTCGACGAACGCTATCGCGGAGAGGGCGAACTGCAGTGCGTCGGCGATCTCGCGGACCGAGTCCGACTTGCGGCCCCAGCCGATCCGGGGCTGGACGAAGTACTCGGCCAGCCCGGCCTGCTCCAGGCGCCGCCAGGCCTGGTCGAAGTCGTTCTTGCTGGCGATCGACTGGAGAATTCCGCGGGAGTCGAGCGTCTTGATGACGTCGGCGAGCCCCTCGAATACCTCCACTTCCGGGTCCTCGAGAAGGGTTCCCTGCCACAGCGTATTGTCAAGGTCCCAGACAACGCATTTCACGAGAGTCGGCTTAGCGGACACAGGATTCCCTCCTGAACATGACTGATTCTTAATCGGCGGAAAGTGCGTGCTCCGCTAGGATCAGCTGGCTGATCTCGTTGCTGCCCTCGATGATTTCCATCATCTTGGCGTCCCGGTAGGCCCGGGCGACGACGTGGCCGTCCTGACTGCCGGCCGAGGCGAGCACCTGTACCGCGGTGGCCGCGCTGTGGGCCGCGTGGCCCGCGCTGACGTGCTTGGCCAGCACCGCGGCGATGGCCAGGTCATCCGACAGCGACTGCCAGCTGCGGCTGGCATGCTCGCAGACCCGGGAGGAGACCTGCTCGGCGACCAGCAGGTCGGCGATGTGCCGCCGGATGAGCTGGTGCCCGGCGATCGGCTGGCCCGCCTGCTCCCGGGTCCGTGCGTGCCTGGTCGCCGCGTTCAGGCAGGCCCGGATGATGCCGACGCAGCCCCAGGCGACCGAGAGGCGGCCGTAGGAGAGGGCGGCGGTGAAGACGAGCGACAGCGGCTGCCCGCCGCCGCCGAGCATGGCCCCGGCCGGCAGGCGGACGTGGTCGAGGCGGATGTGCGCGTGCCCGGCGGCGCGGCAGCCGAGCGGGTCGGGGACGCGCTCGATGCTCACCCCGGGGGCGTCGGCCGGGACAGCCACCACGCCCGCGCCGTCGCCGTGCAGGCCGACGATGAGCAGCAGGTCGGCGTAGCGGGCGGCGGTCACCCACATTTTCTCGCCGTTGATGACGACGGAGTCTCCCTGGCTGCGGATCTCGGTCTTGATGGCGGACAGGTCGCTGCCCGCGGCGGGCTCGCTGAACCCGACCGCGGCCAGCGTGCCGCTGGTCAGCTGGGCCAGGTAGCGGCGCCGCTGCTCGCGGTCGCCCAGCCGCTGGACCGTCCAGGCGGCCATGCCGTGCGAGGTCATCACCGAGCGCAGCGAGCCGCAGCGGCTGCCGGCGTAGGCGGTGAGCTCGCCGTTGCGCCCGCTGCTGGCGCCGAGGCCGCCGAAGCCGGCCGGCGTTTCCGCGCACAGCAGCCCGCGGGCGCCGATCCGGCGCAGCCGGTCGAGCGGGATCTCCCCGGCCCGGTCCCAGGTCCCGGCCTGGTCGCCGACGAGATCGTCGATAAACGCGAGCTCCTCGTCGTCGTCCATCTCAGGCGTCCGCGGGGTGGCCGGCGTCCCGGAGCCGGAGCACGAGGCCGGTCATGGCCCGCACGGTGCGGAAGTTGTCCAGCTTCAGCTCCGGGCCGATGATCGCGATGTCGTAGGCCGCCTCCAGGTGGACGACCAGCTGCATGGCGAACATGGAGGACACCAGGCCGGCCCCGAACAGGTCCTGGTCGACCGCGACCTCGGTCTTGACCTTCTCCGCGAGGAACCCGGTCAGCGCCGCCTCGATCGCGTTCGCGGTGACCGGGGCGGGCACAGTGTTCGGGGCGGGCACAGTGTCCTGCTCGGCGGTCATGAGGCAGCCTTGCCGTAGTCGTAGAATCCCTGGCCGTTCTTGCGGCCGTAGTGGCCCGCGCGCACCTTTTCCAGCAGCAGCGGGGCGGGCTTGCAGCTCTCGTCGCCGGTGCGCTCGTAGAGCACGTTGAGCGAGTCGACCAGGTTGTCCAGGCCGATCAGGTCGGCCGTGCGCAGCGGCCCGGTGGAGTGCCCCAGGCAGCCTTCGAGCAGTCCGTCGACCACCTCGACGGAGGCGACGCCCTCTCCCGCGACCATCGCGGCGTGGTTGATCAGCGGGTGCAGCAGCCGGTTGATGACGAACCCGGGCGAGTCGCTGACCACGAGCGACTGGCGGCCGAGGGCGGCCAGCAGCGCGGTCACCGCCGTCATGCTGGCGTCGCTGGTGCGCGGGCCGCGGATCACCTCAACCATCTTGATGAGGTAGGCCGGGTTCATGAAATGAACACCGACGAGCTCGCCGGGCCGGGTCACCGACGCGGCCATCTCGTCGATCGGTATGCAGGAGGTGTTGGAGATCAGCAGCGTGCCGGGACGGACCGCCGCCGACACCTCGGCCAGAACCTTCGCCTTGGTCTCCGGCAGCTCGGTGACCGCCTCGATGACGGCGGTGGCGTCCGCCGCGGCGGTCAGC
Organism: Trebonia sp.; assembly: GCA_036406335.1. Lineage (GTDB taxonomy): Bacteria > Actinomycetota > Actinomycetes > Streptosporangiales > Streptosporangiaceae > Trebonia. The sequence goes on along the minus strand of DASWUW010000670.1, from coordinate 67 downwards.
GACAGGCTCTGGGTAAACGGGCCCGGCTGGCCGTCCGCGGGGAGGACGCCCAGCAGCTGGGCGTGGC
>DASWUW010000669.1:0-4896 GCA_036406335.1 Trebonia sp. | reverse complement strand
GGTGCTCAGGCAGGCCGGCCTGCTGACCGAGCGCCGCGAGGGAACCCGCCGTCTTTACGCGCTGCACCACGAGGCGCTCGAGCCGGTGCGCGAACTGCTCTCCGAGTTCTGGCCCGATGCCCTCAGCCGCCTGAAGCGGGCCGTCGAGACGGCCCGTCCTCGACCAGCGGAGAGGCAGCCGTGACCGCCGAGATAGGCAACGACGTCATCGTCGCGACCAAGCACATCAAGGCACCGCCCGGCGGCGTGTTCTCCCTCGACATGGCCCCACGGCGACCACACGATGGTCGTACTCACGCACCGGGGACTGCCGTCCGCCCGCATCAGCGGGCACCGCGCCGGCTGGGAGCGGCAGCTCGGACGCCTGCTCCCGCCAGGCCCGAAGGAGCGCCCGGGAGAACCGGCGAGGCGCCCCTAACCGGCCAGGAACGGCCCGTTACCCGTAATAGCGGCGGCGAATTCGCGCCACGCGCCCGGCGCGAAGCTGAGGACCGCGCCGTCGCGGTCGGTTGTGTCACGGACCAGGAGACGGCCCGGAGCGGAGGCTGCCTCTACGCAGTTGCCGCCATCATTGCCCGAGAAGGTTGACTTGCGCCAGGTCAGTGCGGTTACTGTTTCCATCGTTCCGCGGCCACACTTTCAATCAGGGTCCGCGAGGCTCCCTTGGGCAGAGCCTCGCTGCGAAGCGCGTCAAAGCACAGCGCGACCTCAGCCACGGTAGCAGGGTCGTCTGAGATGCGCCCACCCGTTATGTCCTCGATGAAAACGATGCTTCCGCCGCTGCTCCGGTCGGCGACGGCGCACGCGCCCAGCAGGCCGCTGTGCCCGCGGGCGCCGTAGGGCACCACCTGAATGGTCACGTTCGGCCGCTGGGACATCTCGGCCAGGTGCAGCAGCTGGTCGTGCATGACGGGAGGCGGCGCTACCGGCCGGTAGAGGACGCCTTCGTCGATCAGCGTCCACAGAATCGGCGGCGGCTCGCGGCTCAGCACCGCCTGCCGGGCCAGCCGGTTGGACACGTCGCCGTCTACCACGTCCTCGGTGGCGTTCGGCTTGGTCTCCAGCACGGCCCGGGCGTAGTCGGAAGTCTGGAGCAGGCCTGGTATCAGCGAGTGCTCGAACAGGCGGAGCGCCGTCGCCTCGGTCTCGTGCGGAGCGAACGAGCGGAACGCGGCCGGGAACGGCAGGCTGGACAGCCGGCGCTCTAGCCGCTCGAACGTGCCCGGCATGCCGAACGCCCGGTCCATCGCCTGGGCGAAGGCCCTGGTCGGCGGGCGCTGGTAAGTCTCCACCATCGCCACCGCTGACTCGCTGTAGCCAGCCCGGTCGCCGAGCTCAGCCTGTGACCATCCGCGTTGCCCGCGCATGGCCCGCATCTCGTCAACGAACAGGCTGGCTGACTCCCGGTCCCGCTCACTGAGCGCCGACAATCCTCACACCGCCTCACAACTCGCGTCCGGTCCGCTACGGCCCGGTGTGACCTGATGCGAAGGCTACGCCCCGCGCGAGATTGTTGCCATACGGCCCGCACTAAAGCAGGAAGGGAATGGGCGACAATGGCAATTACCGCGGCAGATACCGTTCTTATTGGGTTCACGCTGCCGAGCACACCGTGCTCAGTAAAAATAGCGCGCCTTTACATCCGGGCCGCGCTCACCTATCACCAGCTGGGCGACTACACCGAGGTGGCCGAGACCGTCGCCTCCGAACTTGTCACTAATGCCATCGAGCACGCCGAAGCACTCACGTTCAGCGTGGAGCTCACTCAGCAGGTGAATTCCGGGGCGGTCGCGGTCGTCGTCAGCGACGCGTCACGTTGTCCCCCGGTCAGATGCCTTCCGTCGGAGGCTAGCGAGCACGGGCGGGGCCTGAACATCGTGGACGCCTTGTCGGCCCACTGGGGATGGCGACCGCGAGCAGCAGGCAAAGCCGTTTACGCGATCCTGGCCCGGGAGGCATAACACCATGGCCGCCGTCACCGACCTGCCCCGCCTCCTCGCTGTAGAGGTACTGCTGGCCGAGCCGGAAACCCTGCACGACGACTGTCTCGAATCCTGCCTCTACCTGCTGCGTGACCGGCTACGGGAAGAAAAGGCATGAGCAGCTTGGTCAGAGTCGTCTGGGCCGGACTGGACGACCTGCGTCTCGGGCTGCCCGCGCACGGAGGACCGAGGCGAGGTCGCCAGACAATTTGACTACCGCCTCCGCGCCGGGAGATTCCCGGAACCTTAGCCTCATTCCGCCGAGCGCACGGCGGAGACGGGCAGGAGCTTACTCGGCGAAGCTGCGGCACTGGGCGACTGCCGCTGCCAAAATCCGACATCCCGCCACTGGCCGTGCTTGAATCCCACTGCCTCCAGCGTGCCGACATGCCGGAAGTTGAACGCCTCGTGCAGGGCAACACTGGCCGCGTTGGGCTGGGCGATGACGCCGATGGTCGACCGGTAACCCTGCGCGTCCAGTGTCTTGAGCAGGCGACTGTAGAGCATGCGCCCAGCCCCCCGCCGCTGCAGGCCATTAGCCACGTAGACGGTGCTCTCAGCCGACCAGTCGTAGGCGTTGCGCGGCTTCCACGGGCATGCGTAGGCCAAACCCACCACCGTGCCAGCGTCGACGGCGACCATCCAGGGGTACCTGTCGCTGAGCAGCTTCCAGTCGTCGCGCCATTCCGCCGGGGTCTGCGGTGCCGTCCGGAAGTTGATCGCGGTGGTCTCAATGTAGTAGTTCACGATATCCGCGAAAGACGTCATGTCCGACTCCAGCGCCCAGCGGATCTCCACGCCTGCGGTCATTGACCCTTCATCCTCTCCCATTCCCTGACGGCCCGGCGGCCGGACTAGCTAGTGCCACGGCGGCAATGGACGATCGATGGCTGCCATGCTAGGGCCGGCCGGCGAGCATGCCGATCACGGCGCGGGTGAAAGCGCGTGTGCCGCCCTCGGCACAGCCGGAGCCGGTAAGTCGGACCGCGCCGCTGGCAAAGGCATCGCGCACCGCCCTGCGCAACGCTGTCGCCGCCCACTGCTCGCCCAGGTGGTCGAGCATCATCGCGGCGGCCAGGATCTGTGCTGTCGGGTTGGCCTGGTCGGACCCCGCGAGAGCGGGGGCGCTCCCGTGCACCGGCTCGAAGTAGGCGTACCGGTCCCCGATATTGGCGGCGCCGCACATGCCAAGGCCGCCGACCGTGGCGGCGCCGACGTCGCTGAGGATGTCCCCGAGGAAGTTCTCCATGACAAGAACGTCGAACCGTTCCGGTGCGGCGACGAGATCATGTCCCGCGGCGTCAGCGTACCGGTAGTCCGCTTCCACGTCAGGGAACTCAGCCGCGACCTCTCCGAAGACGCTGCGGAAGAGTGCGTAGCTGCGCAGCACGTTGCTCTTGTCGACGCACGTTACCCTGCGCTTCCCGTCGGCTGGGGCGCCACCGCGGGAACGGGCCAGGCGGAAGGCGAACCGGACCACGCGCTCGACGCTCTCCCTGGTGACGAGTAGCTGATCAACCCGGACCCGGTCGTTGCCGATACCCAGGCCCCGTGAGGCGTACAGGCCCTCGGTATTCTCCCTGACAATCACGTAGTCGATCACGCCCCTGGCTCCAGTCGCCTCTCCGGCCCCGCTCATGCCCGCGAAAGCGGACACGGGGCGGACGTTGGCGTAGGCGTCAAGGCCGGTGCGCAAGATGCCGCTGATGACGCCGGCCTCGGTGCCGTCGGGCTGGCGGACACCCGGCAGCCCCACCGGCCCCTTGAGCACCGCGTCATAGTGCGTACGGATGCGCGCTAGTGTCGCAGCGGACATCGGCTCGCCGGTCTTCTCGTAATACCGGGCCCCGGCTTCCTCCGGGTGAATCTCGAGCATCGGGCCAACTGCCGCCTCGAGCACCGCCAGGGCGCTGTCCATGATCTCGGGGCCGATCCCGTCGCCGAGGATGACGCCAACGCGGTACGCGGGCGCCGTCCGCGGCGCTAGCGCAGCCATCGCTGCCGCAGGACCAGCGGGAGAATGCCGCCGTGCCGGTACTGTGCGGCCTCCTGCGCGGTCTCGATCCGGACGATCATGTCAAAGGCACCGGGGCCGCCCTCCACCCGCACGGCTGGCGGCCAGGACGTGTCCGTGATATCGGCGGTCCCCCTGACGGTCAGGATTTCGGCACCAGTCAGTCCCAGGCTCTCCACCGAGTCCCCCGGCCGGAATTGCAGCGGCAGGATCCCCATGCCTACGAGGTTGGACCGGTGGATGCGCTCAAAGCTTCCGGCCAGGACCGCGCGGACGCCGAGCAGCCAGGTTCCCTTGGCCGCCCAGTCCCGGGAGGATCCGGCCCCGTAATGCCGCCCCGCCAGGATGACGAGCGGTACGCCGGCTGACGCGTACCGCTGCGCGGCATCGTAGATCGGGACCTCTTCACCGGACAGGTGGTCAAGCGTGTACCCGCCGTCCCGGTGCGCGAGCCTGTTCCGCAGCCGGCCGTTGGCGAAGGTGGCGCGCGCCGCGGCCTCGAAGTTACCGCGGCGCGAGCCGTAGGAATTGAAATCCCGGACCGCCACGCCGTGGGCACGCAGGTACTTGCCAGCAGAGCTGTCCGGGGGGATCAGGCCCGACGGGCTGATGTGATCGGTCGTTACCCCGTCACCGAACACGGCAAGCACCCGGGCCGCCACGACGTCGGACGCCGCCTCGGCCGGGGCCGTGGCGGCGTCCGCGAAAGGCGGCCGCCGCACGTACTGAGAATCAGGATCCCACGCGAACACCGCGCCGTCGGGCGCGGCGAGGGACCGCCACTGCTCGTCTCCCTCCCGCGATCGCTGCCTGGCCAGGGTGAAGTCCTCGGTCCGCAGGTTTGCCGCGACGGTGCGCGCCACCTCCTCGTCGGCGGGCCACAGATCGCGCAGGAAGACC
>DASWUW010000668.1:0-3117 GCA_036406335.1 Trebonia sp. | reverse complement strand
GAAGTCGGCGCCCTGGTCGAGGAATGCCTGGACCGGGCCGGGGACGGCGCCGCCGAACCGGCTGGTCAGCATCGCGCGCCGGTCCCGGCCGGTGATATCGGGGTTCTGCTCTGAGCCGGACAGCGCGAACTCCTTCGCGATGATCTTCCGGGTGAGGATGAACCAGGAGTAGTCGTAACCGGTACGGCGCAGGTACTCCAGCGTGCCGAGGGTGTCTGAGCCGGGGTAGAGCGGCGGCGGTACCCGGTGCCCGGCGGCGTCGAGCCAGAGCGACGAGGGGCCGGGCAGGATGCGGATGCCGTGCTGCGGCCAGACGGGGTCCCAGTTGGCGATGCCCTCGGTGTAGTGCCACATCCGGTCGGCGTTGACCACCGTGCCGCCGGCCCGCTCGGTGATCGCGATCATCCGGCCGTCGACGTGCGCGGGTACCCCGGTCAGCAGGTCGGCGGGCGGCGGGCCGAGACGCTCCGGCCAGGCCTGCCGGACGAGGTCGTGGTTGCCGCCGATGCCGCCGGAGGTGACGATGACGGCCTGGGCCCGGAATTCGAACTCTCCGGCGGCGTCGCGCGCGGACGGCGCGCCGCGGACGGCGCCGCTGGGCGCCAGGACGGTGCCGGCCACGCCGTCGACCGCGCCGCCGCTGACGGTGAGCGCGTCGACCCGGTGCCGGAAGCGGAAGGTGACCAGTCCCTGGTCGGCCGCGGCCCGGACCCGTCGTTCGAACGGCTCGACCACGCCAGGCCCGGTTCCCCAGGTGACGTGGAACCGCGGGACGCTGTTGCCGGCGCCGCTGCCGGTGGTGCCGCCCCGCTCGGCCCAGCCGACGACGGGGATCACCGAGTGTCCCATCGAGGCGAGCCAGGCGCGCTTCTCCCCCGCGGCCCACTCGACGTAGGCGCGGGCCCACCGGCGCGGCCACTCGTCCTCGGGCCGGTCGAATCCGGCCGTGCCCAGCCAGTCCTGCCAGGCCAGGTCGACGGAGTCGCGTACCCGCAGCCGCCGCTGCTCGGGTGACCCGACGAAGAACAGGCCGCCGAACGACCACCAGGCCTGCCCGCCGAGCGACTGCTCGGGTTCCTGCTCGACCAGGATCACCCGTCGTCCCGCCTCGGCCGCCTCCGCCGCCGCGGCCAGGCCCGCCAGGCCGGCTCCCACCACGATCACGTCCGCGTCCACGCGAGCCTCCCGTCAGAGCAACAGACCAGGATTATCCCGGATTCAGGGCGCTGTCACCCGCTCAGGAGTTCCGCGGTCGCCTCCTGCCTCAGCTTTACCCTGGATTTCACGCTAGGCCGGCGGCGACCGGTCTAAACTGCCCGGGAACTCGCGTTTCCGCAGTTGCCGCCGGATGCAGTGCCTGGACTGGCCGGTACGTGCGGCTCTCCGAGGGACACCCATGCGTACCGCCCCTTCGGCCTTTCTCTCCGTAGCCGTACTGGCCGCCGCAGCGGTCCTGGCCGGATGCGGCTCCGTCAGTTCCTCGTCCAGTTCGGCCAGCGCGCCCGGCCCGGCCGCGCCCTCGGTCTCCGCGGCGGCCTCGGCCGCGGAGTCGATCGTGGCCGCGGAGTCAGCCGTAGCCGCGGGGTCCGAGCCGGCCGCCGCGGCGGGCTCGGTCACCGGTGACCAGCTGTGTGCCCTGGTCTCGGTCAAGGACGCGGACGGCGCCCTGCGGACCTCGCCGCCGGTCACCGAGCAGGAGCCGGGCACCTTCGTCGACGGCGAGCCCGAGTGCGGCTACGCGTCGGACGACCACAGCGTCATCGCCAACGTGACGATCTTCGACCCCAGGACGACGAAGTTCGACCTGAAGCACGGCGCGGTGTCCGACGCCGCGCTCAAGCCGGTCTCCGGGCTCGGGAAGTCCGCCGCGGCCGGCGGACCGGAACTGGATGTCCTGTACGGGTCGCGGGGACTGGTGGTCGAGTCGTTCGGCACCACCGACCTGACCCAGGCACAGCTGGTAGCTCTGGGAAAGCTTGAGCTCAGCCGGCTTTCCTGATCCTGGCCCCGCAGTGGTCAGGCGCGGCCGGTCTGGCTGGCCGTCTTGGCGTTGGCCTGGGCGATCCGCTCCTTGGCGGCGGCGTGAACGCTGTCCTTGTCGATGCCGAGCTTCTCGGCGAGCGCCTCCAGCCACGCTTCCGACAGCACGTTGGTCTCGAAGTCGACCTCGTCGCGCGCGTCGGAGAGGGCCGACTCACGGTTCTGGCTGATCATGACGAACGTGGACAGGAAGATCGCCTCCAGCGAGACGACAAGCGTCAGCAGGCCGAAGGGATAGGAATCGAACTTCCGGGGCGTCTCGTTGATCACGATCCACACGGCGAACCACACCACGTGCAGGTAGACGAAGGCCATGGATCCGGCGAATTCGGTGATTTTGTCCGAAGCGCGGTCCTGCAGCCGCCGCCGGCGCCGCACGCCGGCCAGGGCGTCATTCCGTAGGGCGGCCGTCAGGGACGCCCTCCTGCTGCTCATCCGGGGTCCTTTACCTGGCCGGCTCCTTGACGTACCAAATCCTAGGCGCTCACCCGGCTAAAGCGGCCGCGGCCGCCGCCGCCTGTTGCTGTTATCAGTCAGGCGGGCGCAGGCCGAGGAGCATCCGGTCGAGGACGGCGCCGAGGTCGGCCCGGGCGGCGGCCGGGTCGTCGGCCCGGGCGATGGCCAGGCCGGCCTCGGTCAGCATCGCGATCAGCAGCCGCGCCAGGGCGCGGACGGGCACCGCGTCCAGGGCACCGGTCGACGCCGCCCGGCTCAGCCATTCCTCCAGGATGACCCGTCCGTAGCGGTCGACTAGGTCGTCCCAGGCGTCAGCGCCGAGCACCCGCGGGCCGTCCACCAGGACGATCCGCTGGAAGTCGCCGCCGATGCAGACGTCGAGGAACGCGCTCACCCCGTCCCGGATGTCGTCCAGCGGCGAGGTCGCCTCCGCGGCGAGCTGCTCGTCGATCAGCCGCTGGGCCACGTCCGCGGCGGCCTGCGCCATGACCGCCCGGAACAGGTCGGCCTTGTCGCGGAAGTGGTGGTAGAGCGCCCCCCGGGTCACCCGGGCCTCGGCTACGATCTGCTCGGTCCCGGTGCCGTCGAAGCCCTTGGTCGCGAACAGCCGCCGCGCGGCGG
>DASWUW010000667.1:0-3858 GCA_036406335.1 Trebonia sp. | reverse complement strand
GCGTGCAGGGCGGCGTCGAGCAGCGCCGGGTGCACCCCGAAGCCGCCCACGGCGGTTCCCTCGGCCAGCGCCACCTCGGCGAACACCTCAGGGCCGTCCGGGGCCTCCCGGCGCCAGGCGGCGCGCAGGCCGGCGAAGGCCGGGCCGTAGGCCAGGCCCGCGGCGGCGAGCAGGTCGTAGAAGCCGTCCAGGTCGACCGGGACGGCCCCGGGCGGCGGCCAGGCCAGCAGGCCGGAGGCGGCTGCCGGTTCCGCGGTGTCCCGCGGGGCCAGCAGGCCGCCGGCGTGCCGGGTCCACGACCCGCCGGAGACGTCCGCGCCGGACCTGGAGTAGACCGCGACCGCGCGGCGACCGTCCGCGTCGTCGGGGCCGACGGTGACCCGGAGCTGGACCGCCGCCTGGCCCGGCAGCACCAGCGGCGCCTCGATCACCAGTTCCTCGACCCGCTCGCAGCCGGCCTCGTCTCCGGCCCGGGCGGCCAGCTCGACCAGCACCGCTCCGGGCACGATGACCTGCCCGGCGACCACGTGGTCGGCCAGCCAGGGCTGGGCCGTGACCGACAGGCGCCCGGTGAGCACCAGGCCGCCGGCTTCCGGCAGGTCCACCGCCGCGCCCAGCAGCGGGTGGCGGGCCGCCGTCAGGCCGAGGGAGGCCAGGTCGCCGGCGCCGGCGCCGGCCGGCAGCCAGTAGCGCTGGCGCTGGAACGCGTAGGTGGGCAGGTCAACGCGCGCCGGGCCAGTCCCGCCGAGGATACCCGCCCAGTTCACGGCGCCGCCGCGGACGTGCACGCCGGCCGCCGCGGCCAGCACCGCGGACTGCTCGTCGCGGTCCCGGCGCAGGGTCGGCAGCCAGGCTTCCTGCTGAGTCACCGCGGACTGGGGTCCGAAAGCGGACAGCACCCCGTCCGGGCCGAGTTCCACGAACGTGGCGACCCCGGTGTCGCGCAGGGCGCCCGCGGCGGCGGCGAACCGGACCGTGTCGCGCACGTTCCGCAGCCAGTAGCCCGGCTCGGTGACCGCGGCGGCGGCCAGCTCCCCGGTCACCGTCGATACCAGCGGGATCGAGGGCGGCGCGTAGCTCACCTCGGCCAGGACCCGGGCGAACTCGGCCAGCATGGGCTCCATCAGCGGCGAGTGGAATGCGTGGGACACCCGCAGCTTCCGGGTCCGCGCACCGCCGTCGGCCAGCCGCTGCGCTACCCGCCGGGCCGCGTCCTCGTCGCCGGAGATCACGACCGCCCGGGGCCCGTTCACCGCGGCCAGGGCAAGACCGGGATGCTCCGCGGCGAGCGCGGCGACCTCGTCCTCGGCCGCCTCCACGGCGATCATGGCGCCGCCGCGGGGCAGCGCCTGCATCAGCCGGCCGCGGGCGGCCACCACCGCGCAGGCGTCGGGCAGCGACCACACCCCGGCCACGTGCGCCGCAGCCAGCTCGCCGATCGAGTGGCCGGCCACCGCCGACGGGGCGACCCCCCAGGATTCGAGCAGGCGGAACAGCGCCACTTCGACCGCGAACAGGGCCGACTGGGCCCAGACCGTCTCGTTGAGCAGCTCGCCGCCCTCGGCGAGGACCGCGGCGACCGAGCGGCCGGGGACGCCAAGCGCGGCCGGGTGGCCGCCGAGCTGCGCGTCGAGCCCGGCGCAGGCCGCGTCGAAGGCCTCGGCGAACACCGGGAACGCGGCCTTCAGGGCCAGGCCCATGCCCGTCCGCTGCGCCCCCTGCCCGGTGAAGACGAAGGCCGGACGGCCCGCGGCGCCCGCGGCGCCCGCGATTACCGCGGGTCCCGGTTCGCCCGCGGCCAGTTGCCCGAGGCCGGCCAGCAGCTCGGGCCGGCCCCGGCCGAGCACGACCGCCCGCTGCTCCAGGAACGCCCGCGAGCTGGCCAGCGACCAGCCGACAGCAGCCGGGTCGAGCTCCGGCCGGACGGTCACGAACGCGGCCAGCTTCGCCGCCTGGCCGGCCAGGCCGGCCCGCGAGCGGGCTGACACCGGCCAGGCGAGCATGGGGCCGGTGTCAGTGCCGGTCCCGGCGGGGGCCGGGGCCGCGGGTGCCCGCCTGCGGCCGGCCCCGGCGGCCTCGGCCGGCGCCTCCTCGATGATCACGTGCGCGTTGGTGCCGCTGATGCCGAAGGCGGAGACGCCGGCCCGGCGGCTCCGGCCGTCAGCGGCCGGCCAGGGGTGCGGCTCGGTCAGCAGCCGGACGCCGCCCGCGGACCAGTCGACCCGGGCCGACGGCTCGTCCGCGTGCAGCGTCCGCGGCAGCTGCTGGTGCCGCAGGGCGAGCACCATCTTGATCACTCCGGCCCCGCCCGCCGCCCACTCGGTGTGCGCGATGTTCGACTTGACCGAGCCCAGCCAGAGCGGCCGCTGCGCGGGCCGGCCCTGCCCGTAGGTGGCCAGCAGCGCCTCGGCCTCGATCGGGTCGCCCAGCGGCGTCCCGGTGCCGTGCGCCTCCACCGCGTCCACGTCGGCCGCCGACAGCCGGGCGCTGGCCAGGGCGGAGCGGATGACCCGCTGCTGGGCCAGCCCGCTGGGCGCGGTCAGGCCGTTGGAGGCGCCGTCGGAGTTGACCGCGCTGCCGCGCACCAGCGCGAGGACCTCGTGGCCGCGGCGGCGGGCGTCGGACAGCTTCTCCACCAGCAGCAGCACCGCGCCCTCGCCCAGGCCGACGCCGTCCGCGCCGGCCCCGAAGGCCTTGCAGCGCCCGTCGGGGGCCAGGCCCCGCTGGCGGCTGAACCAGAGCACCCAGGCGGTGCTGGACAGCACGGCGACCCCGCCGGCCAGCGCCATCGTGCACTCCCCGGCCCGCAGCGCCGCGCAGGCCAGGTGCAGCGCGACCAGGGAGGAGGAGCAAGCCGTGTCGACCGTGAGCGACGGCCCGGTCAGGCCGAAGGTGTAGGACAGCCGCCCGGAGACCACGCTGGTGGCGACCCCGGTCTGCAGGTGCCCCTCCAGCTCGCCGGTCTCGCTGCCGGCGCCGTAGCCCAGGTCGGAGGCGCCGATGTAGACACCGGTCTCCGAGCCGCGCAGTGTCCCCGGGTCGATGCCCGCGCGCTCGAACGCCTCCCAGGCCAGCTCGAGCAGCAGCCGCTGCTGCGGGTCCATCGCGATCGCCTCGCGCGGGCTGATGCCGAAGAAACCGGGGTCGAACTCCCCCGCGTCGTGCATGAACGCGCCGCCGCGGGCGTAGACGGTGCCGGCCACCGACGCGTCCGGGTCGTAGACGTCCTCCAGGTTCCAGCCCCGGTCGGCCGGGAACGGGCCGACCGCGTCCCGGCCCTCCGTCATCAGCGCCCAGAATCCTTCCGGGTCGCGGATGCCCGCCGGCAGCCGGCAGCTCATCGCGACGATCGCGACCGGGTCGTCGTCGTCGGCCGCGGCGAGCCCGGACCGCACCGCGCCCGCCACCGCCTCGGCCTCGTCGCCCAGCAGCTCGGTGCGCAGGTAGCCGGCCAGGACGGCCGGGGTCGGGTAGCTGAAGACCAGGCCAGCCGGGAGGGTCAGCCCGGTCGCCTCGCTCAGCCGGGTGCGCAGCTCGACCGCCGTCACCGAGTCGAAGCCGATGTCCTTGAACGTGCGGCCGGCATCCACCGCGGCCGCGCCGTCGTGGCCGCCGACGGCCGCCACGTGCGCCAGCACCAGGGCGAGCACGGTCTCGGCCTGCTCCGCCGCGGGCCGCCCGGCCAGGCAGCCGCGGAGTACCCCGCCCGCCGCGTCATCCTGAACGGGCCCGGCGGCGGCGGCCGCGGGTGCCGGGTTCCGGGGGCCGGGGTCAGCCAGCCAGTAGCGCTCATGCTGGAAGGCGTAGGTGGGCAGGTCGCAGCCGGGCCCGCCGGGCAGCACCGCCCGCCAGTCCACC
>DASWUW010000666.1:0-2489 GCA_036406335.1 Trebonia sp. | reverse complement strand
ACTCCCGCTCGGAGACGCCGAGGAGTTCGTGGCTCGACACGTCAGCCCCGGACCGTTTCTCCTTCCTGGCGGTATCCTCGGCCTACAACGCCATTTTCCCCGCCGCCGACCCCGCCTCCGACGGCGACGGCTTCGGCAGTTCGCGGCCCGACTTCTTGCGTGTCGCTTCTAACGACTCGACCATGCGCCGTGTGCGGCGGTTCAGCTTCGCCGGATCCAGCTTGCCGTCACGCTTACGCATTCCGTGCACCGCCTCGATTGAGCGACGTCGTCGCCGTCACTGTAGGTCGGGCCGCGCAGAACGGGAGGAGAATTTCCGGACGATCCCGGTACAGCGGGTTATTGCCGTTCCGGAGACTCGTCGAGTGTGCAGCCGCGTGCCGTATCCGCGCCCCCAAGCGTCCGGAGCGACGTAAAGGCGTGCAGTTCGCCCTCGCCTTCATCGTCCAGTAGGCGGGCGGGTCCGGTCGCGGCGAAGCCCAGGACGGCGGCGTGCCGAGTGAGGACAACGGTGTCGCTCCGGGGTGGGGCGCCGGTGATGCGTTCTCGCCAATGGCGTTCATGGTCGGTCACGGACATACCAGCGAGCACGCCGTCGGCGATCAGCCCCTGGTAAGCGGCCTGCCAGGATTGCACGTCGACGATGGCGATTCCACGCGCGTCGGCGGCCGTCGCGGCTCGGACGTCAATGGGTCGGTGGCTACCTCGGCTCATATCCCTAGCGGTAGTTGGTGAACTGCAGCGCGATCCCGAAATCCTTGCCCTTGAGCAGTGCGATGACGGCCTGCAGGTCGTCCTTCTTCTTGCCGGTGACGCGCAGCTGGTCGCCCTGGATCTGCGCTTGCACGCCCTTCAGCTTCTCGTCGCGGATGACCTTGCTGATCTCCTTGGCCTTCGCCGCCTCGATGCCCTGCAGGATCTTGCCGTTGATCTTGTAGACCTTGCCGGAGATCGCGGGCTCACCCGCTTCGAACGCCTTCATCGAGATGTTGCGCTTGACCAGCTTCTCCCGGAACACGTCGACCGCGGCCTTCGCGCGCTCCTCGGTCTCCGACTCGACCGTCACGCCCTCCTCTCCCGCCCAGGCGATCGACGTGCCCGTCCCGCGGAAGTCGAAGCGCTGGGCGAGCTCCTTCGCGGCCTGGTTGAGGGCGTTGTCGACCTCCTGCCGATCAACCTTGCTGACGACGTCGAACGACGGGTCGGCCATGGTTCCTCCTCATGTCGGGCCCCCGGCAGAACCGGGTTCGCGGCTGTCGTATCCTCGTCTCGCGCTTCGGCGTACCCGGGCAGGTTGCCCGAGTGGCCAAAGGGAGCGGACTGTAAATCCGTCGGCTCAGCCTACGAAGGTTCGAATCCTTCACCTGCCACACCCGGGGAGAACGGCCCCTGACCAGCGGAGACGCGGGTCAGGGGCCGATCTTGTATGAGCCGCCCCGTGGCGGGCCAGGCTCACCCGCCGGGTCGAGCGGACGAACAGCCTGCCGCCGACCCGGCGTTCCAGGGCGCCGATGGCCTCGCTGACGCTGGCCGGGCTGAGGTGCAAGCGTTCCGCCGCGCGGGCGAAATGAAGCTCCTCGGCGACAGTAAGAAAGCACTCCAACTGCCGGAGGTTGACCGTGCTCAACGGGGTCCGGCCCACCCGCTGGTCAGCAGACGGGCCAATGTCGCCCGCACTACGTCGGCCGCCTCATGGTGGTGCATGGTTCGGCGATGCCGGACACGTCAGGGAGGCCGCCGCGGTGCGGCCGGGCCCAGCCCACCAGCCCAGGGAGTACCTCATGACCGTCGTCACCATCACCGGCGTGCGCCTGTTCGGGCACGCCGACCCGCGCCCCCACGACGTCGTCGTACGCGATGGGCTCATCGAGCGCGTCGGGCCGACCGGGGTGGCAGGCGAGGGTGACGTCGTGGACGGCAAGGGACACACGCTGGTCGCGGGCCTGATCGACACCCACGTCCACCTCACGGGCCGCGATGAGTTGGAGGCAGCCGCACGCGCCGGGGTGACCACCGTCGTGGACCTGGGGACACATCCGGACAGCCTGGTCGACTCGCTGCGTCAGGAAGGACGCCGGGACGCCGTCAGCGCGGTCGTCTCGGCCGGGTCGGCGGCGTCGGCGCCGGGCAGCAACCAGATCTCCCGGATGGGCTTCCCCAACGAGAGCGGGGTGACCGGTCCCGAGGACGCCGAACGGTACCTGACCTGGCGGTCCGACAACGGCGTGGACCTCATCAAGATCATCATCGAGGATCCGGCAGCCACCGACGTGCCTGCCCTCTCGCCGGAGACCCTGGCCGCACTCGTTGCCGCCGCGCATCGACGCGGACTGCTCACCGTGGCCCACGTCGTCACGGCACAGGCCTTCACCCGCGGCCTCGACGCCGGGGTGGACATCCTTACGCACGCTCCGCTGGATCGTCCCCTCTCCGAGGAGGCGCTCGAGCGGATGGTGGAGTCCGGGGTTGTCGCGTCCCCCACCCTCGTC
>DASWUW010000665.1:0-5798 GCA_036406335.1 Trebonia sp. | reverse complement strand
ATGTCAGGGGCATGCACAGGTTCGACGCTGGCGCCAACGGAAGCAACGGCGCGACCGGGAGCAACGGCGCGACCGGGGGTAGCGGCACCGCGCCCGCGGACGGCGGGGCGCCGCAGGACGTCGGCAACGCGCGGGGGCCGGCCCGGCGCGGACGGCGCGACCCGTTCGCCCCGGACTCGGTCGTCGTCGACCCGCAGGTGCCGGACATGGTGCGGGACGAACTGCGGCGGCGCGAGGTCTCAACCCGGGCCGGCCGACCCCCGTCGGACCCGGCGGCCGACCCGGCGGCGGTCCCGGCGGCCGACCCGGCGCGGGACGAACTGGTCAGCTTCCGGGACGAACGGCCAGCGGTTCCCCGGCCGCCCCGGTCGCGGTCCGTCCCCGCCCGGATCGCCTGGGCGGCCGCGGCCCTGCTGGTGATCTCGGTCAGCGCCGGGATCGCGGCCGGCCCGGCCGTGTTCGGGGCGCTGTTCCTGATCGGGCTGGCCACCGCGCTCCTTGCCCGGGCGGCGTTCTCCGCGGCCGCCCAGGGCCGCCCCGCGCTGGCGGGCGGCTTCATCCCGCTGCGGCCGGCCAGCGACCTCACCGAGTACCACGTCCGGCACGCGGGACGGGTCTTCCACCGCCGCTACGTCTGCCCGCCCGCCGATTTCGACACCGAGGCCCGGGCCGCCTGGCAGCGGGCGGTGGACGCCGCCAACCGGATCTACCGCGCCCGCTGCCTGCGGGACCGGGTCGTCGACGCCGACCGGGTGCGGGCCGAGGTGCCCGAACTGCTGTGGAAGATCGCCGAGGGGCTGGCCAAGATCTCCGACGTGCGCTACGACCTGCGGCGGATCACCCGCGGGGGGGAACGGTTTCACCCGGTGGTGAAGGCCAAGATGCTGGAACAGGAACGCCTGCTCGCCCGGGGCACCGGCCAGGTCAGCCGGCGGATCGAGCGGCTGGAAGCCCTAGCCGGCCGGCTGCAGGAAGCCGACCAGGCCCGGCACGACGAGACGGTGCTCCAGCGGCTGAACGAGGTCGATCCCAAGCTGCGCGACCTGGTGGCCAGCACCGGCGAGAGCAGCGGCGAGATCGACATGGCGGAGGATCTCAAGCTCGACGCGGACGCCCTGGTGGAGATGACCAACCGGGCCATCAGCGACTTGTCCGCCGCGGTGGAGGAAGAGGACCTGCTGGGGTCAGCTGGTCTCGTTCGGGATGATCCGCAGCGGGAATCGGGGGCCTTAGAGGCCCAGCCGGCGGGACAGGTCCGAGGTCAGGGTGCGGTTTGGGTCCAGCTCGGCCCGCAACTTGCGGAACTCGGGCAGCCGGGGATACATCTGCTCCAGTGTCGCCGCGCTGACCCGGGAGTCCTTGGCCAGGTAGACGCGCCCGCCGTGCGCGACGACAAGCCGGTCGAGCTGATCCAGCAGCGGGCCCAGACCCGGGGTGCGGGCCGGGAAGTCCAGCGCGAGCGTCCAGCCGTCGGCCGGGAACGACAGCAGGCCCGGGCCCGCCGGCCCGAACCGCTTGAGGACGGTGACGAAACTCGGGGCACGGTGCCCGCTGACCAGCTCGAAGCTGCGGCGGACGGCCGCCTCGGCCCCGAACGGCATGACGTACTGGTACTGGCGGAAACCGCCCGGCCCGTACACCCGGTTCCAGTTCCTGATCCCGTCCAGCGGATGGAAAAACTGGCTGATGGTCTGCAGCTCGTGCTCACGGTGCCGCGGCGCCTTGGCGTACCAGGCGGCGTTGGCCAGCCGGATTGAGTAACGGTTCATCAGGCCCGGCGGGAAGATACCGGGCGCGGTCAGCCGGGCGCGCGGGTCGAACTTGAACGGGTCCTGGCGCCGGGCCTCGTCCAGGTCGTCCAGCGTGGCGAAGTCGCCGCTGGTGATGACGGACCGGCCGAGGCTCCGGCCGGCCGCGAGGTCGTCGGACCAGGCGACCGTGTAGCCGTACTTCTGGTCATGCTCGGCCAGCACCGCCATCGTCTCGTCGATGTCCCTGGTCTTGACCGTGTCCACCGCGACCAGGGAACTCTGCACCCGCTTGAGCTGGATCGCGGCCCGGGTGATGAAACCGGTCAGACCCATACCGCCGACGGTGCCCCAGAACAGCTCCGGGTCGCCGTCCGGCGTCACCGGGCGCGGACCGTCCGGCCCGGCGCCGGGGACGAGCAGGTCGAAGCTGAGCACGTGGCGGGAGAACGAGCCGGCCACGTGGTGATTCTTACCGTGCACGTCCGCCGCGATCGCGCCGCCGACCGTCACCTGGCGGGTGCCGGGGGAAACGGGGACGAACCAGCCGTGCGGCAGCCCGGCGGTCATCAGCTGCTCGAGGCTGACGCCCGCCTCGGCGACAACCACGCCGGAAACCGGGTCCAGGCTGAGGATGCGGTTCAGCCCGCTGCTGGAAATGACCACGCCGCCCGCGGACTGGGCCGCGTTGTTGTAGCTGCGGCCGAGGCCGCGCGGGATGGCGGCCCGACCCTGGTCCGCTTGGCCGGCCCGGCCGCCGGCTAGGTAGCGGAGCAGGGCGGCGGCCTGCGCGTCGCTGGCCGGGACGGCCAGCTCGGCCCGGGTGGGTGCGATCCGGCCCCACCCGGACAGGGTGACGGGCCGGGTCGGCACGGGGCTGGAGGCGGGGATGTCCGGCATGGAAGGCATAGTACTGGGCCACCTGCTAGATGACTTTCCCGCTCCGGTCAACCTCTGGGTGGAGGACAGAAATCAACTCACCGGCTGACGCCCCGGCGCCTAGCGCTGCGTACTGTAGTAAATGCCAGCGTCGGGAACCGGGCACACCCACCAAGGAGACACCAGCCATGGACGCAGAAGACAGCGGCTTCGGCCGCGATCACATCCGGGTGTCGGACGCCGACCGCGACCAGGCGGTCGCCGAACTGAGCGAGCACTTCCAGACCGGACGGCTCACCCAGGACGAATTCGAGGAACGGTCCGGCCGCGCGCTAGCCGCCCGCACCGGGTCTGACCTGCGCGAGCTGTTCACCGATCTGCCGCGCCGCCCAGCCGTCCCCGGACCCCGGGCCACTGCCCCCGTGGCGGCCGGCAGCAGTTTGTCCCCGGTGGACCAGCATCATCACCGGCCGACGGCGCGCCTGGTGATCGCCCTGGTCCTCGTAGCGGTCATCGTGTCCAACATTTTCGATCAGGCCAACGGCGGGTTCGGCTGGCTGATCCCGGTGCTGATCCTCGGGCTGATCTTCCTCCGGGGCGGCCGCCACCACCACCACCGGCACTAGCCGCCGGCGCGGAACCGGCGCAGGCGCAGGCTGTTGGTGACGACGAACAGTGAGCTGAACGCCATCGCGGCGGCCGCGATCACGGGGTTGAGCAGCCCGGCCGCGGCCAGCGGAAGGGCCGCGACGTTGTAGCAGAAGGCCCAGGCCAGGTTGCCCTTGATCGTGGCCAGGGTCTTCCTCGACAGCTCGATCGCGTCCGGGACCGCGGCCAGGTCGCCGGCGACCAGGGTCAGGTCGGCCGCCTCGATCGCGGCGTCGGTGCCGGTGCCCATGGCCAGCCCGAGATCGGCCTGGGCCAGCGCGGCGGCGTCGTTGACCCCGTCGCCGGCCATCGCCACCGTGTGCCCCTCGGCCTGCAGTCGCTTGACCACGTCGACCTTCTCGCTCGGCAGCACGCCCGCGATGACCTCATCGATGCCGGCACTGGCGGCGGCCGAACGCGCGGCGCGCTCGTTGTCACCGGTGAGCAGCACCGGGTGCAGGCCCAGGACCCGCAGCCGGGCGACGGCCGCGGCCGAGGTGGACTTGACCGTGTCGGCCACCGTCAGCAGACCGCGGACCGCGCCGTCCCAGGCGACGAAGACGACCGTCTGCCCCTTTCCCTCGGCCGCGTCCGCGGCCTGGGTCAGCGTGGCCGGGAGGGTCAGTGCCCGCTGGCCGGCCAGCTCCCGCTCGCCGGCCAGCCATTCCCGGCGGCCGGCCAGGATGGCGTGGCCGTCGGCCGTGGCGGCTACGCCCTGCCCGGGATAGGCGCGGAAATCATCGATGACCGGAGCTGGGCCGGACAGGCGGGCGCGGGCGCCGGCCGTGACCGCGGCGGCGACCGGGTGCTCGGAGGCCGATTCCACCGCGGCGGCCAGCCGGAGCAGCTCCCGCTCGTCCGTACCGGGGGCGGCGGTCACCTCCGCCAGCGTCATCCGGCCGGTGGTGACGGTGCCGGTCTTATCCAGCACCACGGTGTCCACCTGGCGAGTTCGCTCCAGCACTTCGGGGCCCTTGATCAGGATGCCCAGCTGGGCGCCGCGGCCGGTGCCGGCCAGGATCGCGGTCGGGGTAGCCAGGCCCATCGCGCACGGGCAGGCGATGATCAGCACCGATACCGCGGCGGTGACCGCCTGGGCCGCGGTTCCGCCCGCGGCCAGCCAGCCGGCCAGCGTGGCCGCGGTCAGCAGCAGGACAACCGGGACGAACACCGCGGAGACCCGGTCGGCGAGGCGCTGCACCGGCGCCTTACCCGTCTGCGCCTGGGTGACCAGCCGCGCGATCTGGGCCAGCTGGGTGTCCGCGCCGACCCGGGTGGCCCGCACGACCAGGCGGCCGCCGGTGTTGACGCAGCCGCCGGCCACGGTGTCGCCCGGGCCGGTCTCCGCCGGCACCGGTTCCCCGGTGAGCATGGACATGTCGACCGCGGAGCGCCCGGCGATGACCACGCCGTCGGTCGCGATCTTCTCCCCCGGCCGGATCACCAGCTCGTCGCCGACCTGGAGGACACCCGGGTCGACGGTGACCTCGCGGCCCTCGCGGAGCACCGTGGCCTGTTTGGCGCCCAGGTCGAGCAGCGCGGCCAGGGCGGCACCCGTCTGCCGCCGCGCGCGCAGTTCCAGGTGCCGGCCGAGCAGGATCAGCGCGGTGACGTCGGTCGCCACCTCCAGGTAGGTATCGCGCGTCCCGCTGGTCCCGTTGACGGCGCCGGAGACCAGGACGTAGAGCGACCACAGAAAGGCGGCGGTCACTCCGACCGAGACCAGCGTGTCCATAGTGGCCGCCCCGTACCGGGCGCCGGCCACGGCGGTCCGGTGGAACGGCCAGGCGCCCCAGACCGCGACCGGGGCGGCCAGCGCGAGCGTCACCCACGGCCAGCCGGGAAACCGGGCGGCGGGCAGCATGGCCAGCACCGTCACCGGGACGGCGAACACCAGCGTCACCACGAGCCGGCGTCGCGCGGCGGCCGCCGGGTCCGGGCCGGGCGCCGGGTGGGGTGACACCGGCTGCGCGGCACGGTAACCGGTGCGCTCGACCACCGTGATCAGGTCCGCGACGGTGAGCGGGGCGGGGAAGGACACGCGCGCGGTCTCGGTGGCGAGGTTGACCGTGGCGGTGACACCGTCGAGCCGGTTCAGCTTCCGCTCGATCCGCGTCGCACAGGACGCGCAGGTCATCCCGCCGATGACGAGATCGGTGGTGTTCATAGACGCGGACGTCAACGGGTGTGCGGGTGCAGGCGGGACCCGGCTTCCGGATGGTCGAGGTCAGCCATCCGGTAGTCCCCGGCTTCGTCCAGCGCGGCCGCTACCTGGGACAGCGAGAGCAGCGCCTCGCTGGCGACCGTGACCGCGGACTGTCCGCCGGGAACGGGCGTCACCGCCACCGCGCTAACGCCGGGCAGGGCGTCCAGCTCCTCGGTGACCGCGCGGACGCAGTGCTCGCAGGTCATCCCGGTCACCAAGTAGGTCGCCGATGTCATTGTCCGCTCCCCTCGTCGTTATGTCGTTGCCGGGCCGGGCCGCTAGGACTTCACCAGGCGGGCGATCGCCGCGGAAGCCTC
>DASWUW010000664.1:0-1725 GCA_036406335.1 Trebonia sp. | reverse complement strand
CGGTGCCGCTCGAGGCGATCGCCGGCACCGGGGTCGGCGGCCGTATCCGCAAGCAGGACGTCCTCGACGCGGCCCGCGCCCAGCGCGCCGCCGAGGCCGCCGAGGCCGCCGCCGCGGCTGCTCCCGCCCCGGCCCAGGCGCCCGCCGCGGCCGCTACCCCCCAGACCCAGGCGCCCGCCGCCCAGGCGCCCGCCCGCCCGGACTCACCGGAGTCCGCGCTGCGCGGCACCACCCAGCGGATGTCCCGCCCGCGGCAGGTCATCGCCAAGCGGATGCTGGAGTCGCTGCAGACCTCGGCTCAGCTCACCACCGTGGTCGAGGCGGACGTCACCAACATCGCCCGCCTCCGGGACCGGGCCAAGGGCGCCTTCCAGGCCCGCGAGGGCGTCAAGCTGACCTTCCTGCCGTTCTTCGCCCAGGCCACGGTGGAGGCGCTGAAGATCCACCCGGTGCTCAACGCGGTCGTCAACAGCGAGTCGCAGGAGATCACCTACCACGCCGCGGAGCACCTCGGCATCGCGGTGGACACCGAGCGCGGCCTGATGGTGCCGAACATCCACCACGCGGGCGACCTGAACATCGGCGGCCTGGCCCGCAAGATCGCCGACCTGGCCGCCCGGACCCGGTCGGGCCAGGTCAGCCCGGACGAGCTGTCCGGCGGGACGTTCACCCTGACCAACACCGGCAGCCGCGGCGCCCTGTTCGACACTCCGATCATCAACCAGCCGCAGGTCGGCATCCTCGGGGTCGGCAGCGTGGTCAAGCGCGCGGTCGTCGTCGAGGACCCGTCCCTGGGGGAGGTCATCGCGGTCCGCTCCATGGTCTACCTGGCGCTGACCTACGACCACCGGCTGGTAGACGGTGCCGACGCCGCCCGGTTCCTCGTCACGGTGAAGAGCCGTCTCGAGGAGGGCGCGTTCGAGGCCGACCTCGGCCTCTGACCGCGCCGTGGACGAACACAGGATCATGAAGATAGCGGTCACCGGCGCGTCCGGGATGATCGGCGCCGCGCTGACGGCCAGCCTGCGAGCGGACGGCCACCAGGTCGTCCGTCTCGTCCGGCGGCCGCCCGCGGGCGGTCACGAGGGAGCGAGCGAGCTGCGCTGGGACCCGCGCGCGGCCGACGCCGGGGCTCCCCCGCTGTCCGGCATCGACGCGGTCGTGCACCTGGCCGGGGCGGGCGTCGCCGACCACCGCTGGACGTCCGCCTACAAGGCGGAGATCCGGGCCAGCCGGGTCCTTGCCACCCGGGCGCTGGCCTCCGCGCTGGCGGCGGCCCGGCCGGCCCCCCGGGCGTTCGTCGTCGCCTCGGCGATCGGCTGGTACGGCGACACCGGCGGCCGCGAGGTCACCGAGGACGACCCGGCGGGCACCGCCTTCCTGTCCCGGGTGGTACACGACTGGGAAGCCGCCGCCGACCCGGCCCGGGCGGCCGGCATCCGGGTCGTCCACCTGCGCACCGGGCTGGTCCTGGGCGCGGGCGGCGGTTTGCTGGCCAAGCTGGCGCCGTCCGCCCGGCTCGGCGTGCTGCCCCGCTTTGGCGACGGCCGGCAGGTGACCAGCTGGATCGCGCTCACCGACGAGGTGCGGGCCATCCGCTTCCTGCTCGACGCGCCCGGCGCGGACAAGCGCAGCGGCCCCTACAACCTCACCGCCCCCCACCCGGTCACGGACTCGGAGCCCACCGCCGCCCTGAAGGCCGCTTACCAGCGGCCTGACCTGCCC
>DASWUW010000663.1:0-5910 GCA_036406335.1 Trebonia sp. | reverse complement strand
CCCGTCCCCTGGGCCAGCTGCGTCGCTGGCGTTCCCGCTAGCTTACGTCCGTCCGCACCCAGGCCGGCGTCCGGCGGCTAACGCCACCAGATGCGCTCGACCGCGTGGTCGGTGCCGTGCGTCTTGTCCAGCCCGTCGAGTGCGGCCATGTCTTCGCCGGTGAGGGTGAAGTCGAAGATCTGCGCGTTCTCCTCGATCCGCTCGCGGTGCGTGGACTTAGGGATGACCGGCACCCCGTGCTGCAGGCACCAGCGCAGCAGCACCTGGGCCGGGGTGCGGCCGGCGCGGCCGGCGATCTCGGTGACCCGCTTGTTGGCGAGGTGCTTGCCGGTGCCGAGCGGGCTGTAGGCCTCGGTGGTGACGCCGTTCTCGCGGCCTGCCTCGAGCAGCCTGCGCCGGTACTCGAGCGCGCTGAACTGGATCTGGTTGACCGCCGGGGCGGTGCTGCCCGCGGCGCTGACCTCTTGCAGGTCGGCCGCGCTGAAGTTGGACACGCCGATCGACCGGGTCAGGCCGCGTTGCAGGGCCTGCTCCATACCGGGCCAGGCCCAGGTCGGTCCGTGCTGCGGCCAGTGCACCAGGTACAGGTCGATCTGGTCGACGCCAAGCCGCCGCAGGCTCTGCTCTGCCTCAGCCGCCGGGTCCCGGCGGCCGGGGTTGAACTTGGTGGTGATGAACACCTCGTCGGCGGGCACGCCGCTGTCCCGCAGCGCCTTGCCGACGCTGGCCTCGTTGCCGTAGGCCTGGGCGGTGTCGATGTGCCGGTAGCCGAGCTCGAGCGCCGCGCGCACGGCGCTCTCGCAGGCCGCCCCGTCGGGAACCTGCCATACCCCCAGTCCGAGCAGCGGCAGCTTGTTGCCGTCCGCCAGCACCGTGAATTCCAAGTCCGGTCCCTTCGTCAGAGGTCATCGCCGGCCGGGCGGGCGGGAAGTCCGCCCGCCCGGTAACGGTGCTAAGCCAGCGTCGCTTCGAGGGTGATTTCCGGGACGGCGGCCAGGGCCTTGCTCACCGGGCAGTTCGCCTTGGCGTCAGCGGCGTGCGCCTCGAACGCGGCCTGGTCGATGCCGGGCACGTGACCGGTGGTGACCAGGGCGATCTTGGTGATCGTGGGCACGCCGCCGACCATCCGGAGCGTCACCGTCGCGTCGGTGTGCACCGAGTCGGGGGCGTTGCCCGCCTGCGCCAGGATGTTCGACAGGGCCATCGAGAAGCAGGCCGCGTGCGCGGCGGCGATGAGCTGCTCGGGGTTGGACCCGGGGCCGTCCTCGAAGCGCGACTTGAAGGTGTAGCCGCCGGTGATCGAGTCGCCGGCGCTGAAGGTGCCGGTCCCGCTGGGGACGTCACCCTTCCATTCGGCACTGCCCTTAGCTGTCATGACAGCCCTCCCGTTTATCGAATCGAGTCCTTGGTCCGACCCTATCGGCGCGGGCGGGCGGGTTCCCCCCAGGGGCCCGCCCGCGCCGACGGCGCAGCGGTGACCAGCTCGCCGTGGAGGGGCTGCGCACCTCGCCGGCGCACCTCGCCGGCGCTCCGCGCCGGGTACGCGTACGCGTGGCGGCCGCCGGGGGCCGCCACGCGTACGTTCGGGATAGTTAACTCAGGGGCGGTCATTCGGACGGGACGGCCAGCACGTGGGTCTCGGTGAAGTCGTGCATGCCTTCCCGGCCGAGCTCGCGGCCGATGCCGGACTGGCCGAAGCCGCCGAACGGGGCCCGCTCGTCGACCGCGGTCGCGTTGTGGTTGTTGAAGAAGGTAACGCCGGTGCGGAGCTGGCGGCCCACCCTGAGCGCGTGCTCGTTGTCGCCCGACCACACCGACGAGCACAGGCCGGACCAGGTGGCGTTGGCCAGCCGGATCGCCTGGTCCTCGTCGTCGTAGGGGATGACCGGCAGCGTCGGGCCGAACTGCTCCTCGGCCACCACCGCGAGCTCTGGCGCCGGGTCGAGGACGAGCGACGGCAGCAGGTAGTTGCCGGATGTCCAGTCGCCGGTGTACTCGCCGTAGCTGCGCACCTCGGCGCCGGCTGCCTTGGCCTCCTCCAGCAGCTTGGTCACGTAGTCGCGCTGGCTGGCGGTGTTGAGCGGGCCCATGGTGACGTCGGGGTCGAGCCCGGGGCCGATCTTCTGGCCCCGCAGCGTGGCCGCCAGCCCGTCGATTACCTCGTCGTAACGCGACCGCGGCACGTAGAGCCGCTTCAGCGCCATGCACACCTGGCCAGTGGTCATGAACGTCGCGCCGCTCATCTTGGCGAATGCCGCTTCGTCGAGTACCGCGTCGGCCAGTACCAGGGCCGGGTCGTTGCCGCCCAGCTCGAGCGTCACGTTGGTGACGTTGGCGGCGGCCATCGTCATGATCCGCTTGCCGCCGCCGACCGAGCCGGTGAAGCACACGTGGCGGATCCGCGGGTCGCCCACGACGACCGGGCCGACCACCTCGTCCGCGCCGGTGACCACGTTCAGCACCCCCGGCGGGAGCGCCTGCACCAGGTGCCGGAGCGTCTGCACGGACGACAGCGGGGTGGTGGGCGGCGGCTTCACGATGACCGTGTTGCCGGACATCAGCGCGGCCGGCAGCGACGCGGCGAGGATCGCCAGCGGCCAGTTGAACGGGTAGATGATCGTGACGACACCGCGGGACGGCCGGGTGATCACCGTGTTGAACGGCGGCCCCTGGATGTGCTCGTCTACGTCGAGCTCGGGGGCGAACTCGGCCGCCTGGTGGAACCGGCCGGCGAACACGGCGAGGTCGATGAACGCCTCGAACCGGATCTTCCCGTTCTCCCGGGACAGGACGTCGGTGCGCGCGTCGGCGTCCGACTCCAGCCCCTCCAGGGCCTTCAGGACGATGGCAACGCGCTCGGCGGCCGGCATCGCGGCCCAGGCGGGCCAGGCCGCCTCGGCCGCGGCCACCGCGGCCAGCGCGTCGTCGCGCGACGCGGCGGCGGCGTAGCCGAGGACGGCGCCGGTGTGCGCCGGGTCGTAGACCGGGAAGATGCCCGCGGCGCCCGGCCTTTCCCCGCCGGCGATCAGCAGCGGCGTGCTGACCGTGTCGACTGGTGTGCTCATGGCTTGTTGCCCCCTCGTTGAGTGACGCGCTCAGCGCGCCGGTCACACCGCCCGGCCCAAGGGGCGTAGTCTCACTGTGACCTCAAGCCTAGGCTGGCCGGCCGCCTGCCGCCTACGGAGTTGCTGACAACCTGGCTGGCAGCGGACTTGGGGCGATCCACAAAAACGGCGGCAGCTCTGACTCTGGCACCGGGCATCACCGGCACCGGCACCCGCCCCGGCGGCGCCGCCAGCCTGGCAGTCAGAACATGATCACGGAAGATTCAGCCCCGCATAGCGGGCCTTTCTTCCGTGATCATGAATCAGGCCGCCGAGCAGGAATACCTGGCCCAGCCCGTTGACCCGCTGAGCGATATGCGAGGACCCGGACGCGGCGGTGACCATGATCAGGCCGACGGCCGCGAACAGACCGCCGATGACCAGCAGGATCAGCGGAACGCGCCCGCGTTTGCTGCTGGTCGGGCAGTGCCAGTCCTGCCCGTGCGCCGACCGGTTCTCGCCGCACCAGTCGCACCGGTCCAGATTGGACCGCTGGCCATCAGGATGAAATTGCCGCTGTTCGTGAATAACAGGACTGGCTGCCATGATTCCTCCGCGTCCTCAAGCGGTGTGCTGTTTCGAGCTTACGCTTAGCGCCCGATCTGCCAGTAGGACGAAGGCCGCGTTTTCCGGTCACCGGGGAACGCCGCCCGGCCAGCACGTTGTAGCGTGGTCGGGTGAGTCAGATCAGGTTGATCGCGATCAGGGACACCGCGTTGTCGTTGGACGAGGTGCGTAACGCGATCGCGGACCCGGCCGCGGGCGGCGAGGTGCTGTTCGTCGGCACCGTGCGGGACCACGACGCGGGCCACGGCGTTACCGGGCTCGGCTACTCGGCTCATCCGTCCGCCGAGGCCGAGCTGCGCCGGGTCGCGGAGGAGATCGTGAGCAAGCACCCGGACGTGATCGGGCTCGCCGCGGTGCACCGGACCGGCGACCTGGCCGTGGGGGACCTGGCGGTCGTGGTCGGCGTATCCTGCGCGCACCGGGGAGAGGCGTTCCACGCCTGCCACGCGCTGATCGACGAACTGAAGACGACCGTGCCGGTCTGGAAGCACCAGCGTTTCACCGACGGGTCCGACGAATGGGTCGGCAGCGCTTAGCCGCTGGTACCGCGGCTGGAGGACCGGGGGAAGCGGGTTCCGGATCTGGCCGGTGAACAGCAGGACGGTGCCGTCTTCGCCTAGCCGCAGCCGCATAGACTCCTGGCCCAGCGCCCCCCGGAGCCTTCCGGCCCCCGGGGGCCGGGGGCGGCCTCGATGAAGGTGGCGATGCCGATGCCCAGGTAACGGCCCGGGCCCGCTCGGCGGCCTGCCGGCTCCGGAAGGCGGGGACGTCGACCAGCTGGGCGAGGCGTTCCAGCGACTCCCGGGTGGTGACTCCGGCCAGCGGACGCCCGGTGATCATGGCGGGCGGGCTGGTGCGCGGGGCGACGTTGCGCAGCCGGATCTCGAACGGGTCGAGGCCGAGGTCCTTCGCGACCAGGTCCAGGACGCGTCCCCGACGAACGTCTCGGATGCGGATCGCCTCGTGCCCGATCAGCGGCAGGGCGGCCGCGGGCAGGGGGACCGCCTAAATCAGGCAGCTTCATCGCCGCCGCCCTTGGGTGCCAGCGGGCGTTTCCACAATCGACTCTAGCGAAATTGCCCGCCGGAAGACATGTTTCCTATAGCTGATTTCACGGTTTGCGGGGCGGCAAGACCCAGCTAGATAGTCTCATTGTGACTTGTCAGAAAGGCCAAAAAATCGTTCCCGAACGAGACCGGGAACTCCGCCCGGGCATACTGAGAGCACTCATCCGGAGTTTACGGTGAAGAGGGTTCCTCGTCCGGTTACGGCGACACGAGAGGAATGACTGAATGAGTCCGATAGCGCGCGGATTCCGGCGTCGCCATACGGTGCCGGACGGTGCCGCGGGCCGGGTGCCGCCGGGGCAGTACGCGACCGGGGGGTTTCCCGTGCTTTCGGCCGGGCCGACTCCGCACACTCCGCTGCCGGAATGGACCTTTTCCATTCGGCGCGGCGCTCAGACGCTCAGGTCGTGGACCTGGCCGGAGTTCCAGGATCTGCCTGCGGAGACGGTTACCGCGGACATCCACTGCGTTACCCGGTGGTCAAAGCTGGACACCGAGTGGCGCGGCGTTTCCGTCGACACCCTCCTCAGCCAGGTCGAGCACGACGCCAGGTACGTCATGGCCTTCAGCGACGGCGGTTATACGACCAATCTGCCGATGGCGGATGTCACCGGAGGCCAGGCGCGGGTGGCCTTCAATTACGGGGGCACGCCGCTTGAGCCTGAGCACGGCGGCCCGGCCCGGCTGCTGGTGCCCCATCTGTACTTCTGGAAAAGTGCCAAGTGGGTTCGGGGCCTGGAGCTCATGGACGAGGACCGGCCCGGATTCTGGGAGAACTACGGCTACCACATGTACGGAGACCCATGGCTGGAACAGCGGTACCAGGGCGACTGACCTGGGAAGTCGCGACGGTCACGGCCGTGACGCAGGAGACGCCGTCCGTCCGCACCGTCGGGCTGGCCGTCCCGTCCTGGCCCGGCCACCGGGCCGGGCAGCATCTCGACGTCAGGCTGACCGCTGAGGACGGCTATATCGCCGAGCGGTCTTACTCGATCGCGGCGGCCGCCGACGAGCCCGTGGCCATCACGGTGGAGCGGCTCGACGACGGCGAGGTCTCCCCGTACCTCACCGAGGACCTGCGCGCCGGCGACCAGCTGGAGATACGCGGCCCGGTGGGCGGCTACTTCGCCTGGGAAGCGGCTGACGGCGGCCCGCTGCTGCCCGTCGCCGGC
>DASWUW010000662.1:0-3979 GCA_036406335.1 Trebonia sp. | reverse complement strand
AGTTCACGGTGGAGCGCGACGCGCTCGCGGAGTCAGTTACCTGGGCAGCCCGGGCGCTGCCGTCCCGGCCCGTGGTGCCCGTGCTCACGGGCCTGCTGCTCAGCGCCGAGCCGGACGGCTTCCTGACCCTTTCCTGTTTTGACTACGAGGTGTCGGCCCGGGTCCGGGTCCGGGCCGGGGTAGTCGAGCCGGGGACGGTCCTGGTACCGGGCCGCCTCCTGGTGGAGATCGTCCGCTCGCTGCCGGCCCATCCGGTGGAGTTCGCCGACGACCCGGATGGTGTCTCCGTGACCTGCGGCGACGCGGCGTTCACGCTGACCCCGCTGCCCGCCGGGGACTACCCCGAGCTGCCCGAGCTCCCGCAGCTGGCCGGTACCGCGGACGGCGGAGCCCTCGCCGCCGCGATCGGCCAGGTGACGCCGGCCACCAGCCGCGATGACACGCTGCCGATGCTGACCGCGGTCAATATCGAGTTCGACGGCAAGACGATGACGCTGGCCGCGACGGACCGCTACCGGCTCGCGGTCCGGAACCTGGACTGGCGCCCCGTGCCCGGGCCGGGCGACCAGGGCAGGCTCGCGCTGCTGGTTCCGGCCCGGGTGCTGAGCGACGCGGCCCGGATGATGAGCCACGGCGCCGAGGTCCGGGTGGTGCTGCGCCAGGGGGACGACGGGGGAGAAGCTTCCCGGGCCGACGGGGGTCACGCCGGGGCGGCCGACGCCATGATCGGCTTCGAGTCGGGCGAGCGCAGGCTAACCGCGCGGCTGCTGGCGGGCGAGTTCATCCGGTATAAGTCGCGCTTCCCCGAGGAGTTCGCCTGCACCGCTGACCTCCCGGCCGACGCGTTCGCGGAGGCGGTGCGCCGGGTGGCGCTGGTCGCCGAGCGCGGCACCCCGGTTCAGCTTACGTTCACCCCCGGCCGGGTTACGGTCGGTGCGGCGACCCAGGGCCAGGCGCGGGCCCGGGAGTCGGTAGCCGCCGATTTCACCGGGGACGAGCCCTCGATCGCGTTCAGCCCGCAGTACCTGCTGGACGGGGTGATCGCGGCCAGCGCGACCCATCCCGACGGCACCGCGGCCGCGGCCGCCCGGATCCGGCTGCGGTTCACCAGCCCGACCAAGCCGGCGGTGATCACCGCGGCCGCGGACGCCGCCGACGACTTCCGCTACCTGGTCGTCCCGCAGCGGCTGCGGTAATCCTGGTCGTGGTCCGGGAGTGACCGCTAAGGGTGGCCCACGCCAACCGGGTAGGGGCCGGGCGGCCCCAGCGGCCCGGCCGGCTGGTAGAAGCCGTGCCGGGCGAATAGCAGCGCGGTGAACAGCCAGATCAGCATGGCCAGCAGGAGCAGGGAGAGCGCCGCGAACCGGCCCGCCCGGTCGGTCGGCGTCGACCGCCCCGGCAATTCCCGGGACTCGAAGTCGGCCGGGTCGCAGTCCGCCGGGTGCCACTGCCGGGCAGTGGTCCCGAAGTACCCGTCGTAGGGCAGGCCGTGCGGTCCCCAGTCGGCGTAGGGCCCGGCGGCCGGTCTTATGCCGGCGGCTACGGCCCGGCCGGGCCCGGCCCGCCAGGGCAGCCAGCCGGAACCGGGCAGGTCGGCCATGATCCGGGTGAGCTGCCCCAGCGTCCGTGCCGTGAACACCGCGTCCAGGCGTTCGTTCAGCTCTCCCAGGCTCAGCCGGCCAGCCGCGTAGTGCTCACCGAGGTCGGCCGCCGCAGCGTCGCGTTCCGCGTCCCCAATGCGCATGGCGTGCGGTCCCTGTGGCCGCGCGGGCTCGCCGCCGGCCTCAGGAAAGGGAGCGTAGTAACGCATCGCCATCGCACTTCCCGTCCGCTTCGGAAGTTCGGTCTCCTCTACGATAAATCGCGAACGGCGCTTTTGTCTCGGCCGGGATGCGTTCGCCTGTCTGGCAGATCAAGCGCTGACCCGGCCAGTGACCAGACAGCAGTGCCGGGACTACGGTGTCAAAGGCCGACCGGGATCAGCAGCGGCGCCGCGGTCCGCGTCCATACGGCCCGCGCCCGCGCCCGCGTCCCAGACGCCGCCCGATGAGGATGAACACCAGCCGCCGCAGCAGCGCGAACGCGGCGATGACCAGGATGACGCCCAGCGGGCGCCCGGTTCCGATGCCGAAGACCCCGAGGATGCCCAGGACGAACACCGCCCAGATCAGGACACCGGTCAGCGCGAGCCGGCCGATGCCGCGCCCGGCCGAGGCCCGCCAGTCGCCGCGCCGCTGCCCGTCGCCGGCGTCAGCGGCCGGAGAAGGCCAGCCGCCCCAGCCCGCGGCCCGCGGCCCGAACGGGGCCGCTCCGGAAGGCCGGCCGCCGGGGACGCCCGGGCCGGACTGCCCCGCACCGCTCGGCGGCAGGTCGGTGAACGGGGCCTTCAGGTCGCCCCGGGTCTTGGCCGAGAAAGCCGCCGTCAGGCGGTCGTCGAGCTCGTCGGAGGTGAGCCGCCCGCTGGCGAAGTGCTCCCTCAGTTCAGCCGCCGCGGCCTCCCGCTCAGCGTCACTGACCCGCATCTCATATCCCGCAGCCACGACATCCTCCGAAACTTGGCGCTAAACCGAGCTGTGCCCTCAGGCCGGCACAAGCGATAGCAAACCCAAGATATATCGCGTATTGCCGGATCGCAAATGAGGCCCGGCCGGTCCCGCTGGCGCTAGTTGAGGAAGTAGCTCGAGCCGCCGCTGCTCGGGTTGGTGACCAGCGCGTAGACGGTGACCGGGTTCGAGTGCGCGAACTTCAGCGTCAGCTGGATGTCCTTCCCGTCGCGCATCGGTCCCGCCCCCGAGATCAGCAGGTGGTAACTGTTCGGGATGAGCTGGGTGGTCTCGTCGGCCGGGAGGGGAATCGAGGTCACCGTGTGCATCACCACTGAGGACCCGGCGCGGCCGTCCGGGCCGCGCAGTTCCACGGTGCCGCCGACGCTGGTGGAGACGGAGACCAGCGTGTCGGCCGTCCCGTTGTTCCTGATGTCCAGGTAACCCACGGTCGCCTTGCCGGTGGCGGCCGGCTGCTGCACGGAGGCGCCGGTCGGGAGGAGGCCCGAACCGCCGGCGTGATTCCGGCCCGCGCATCCCGTGGCCGTGGCCGCGACCAGCACGGCCGTCCCGGCCAGGGTAAGAATCTGGCTAAACCTCTGCACGTCCCCAGGCTACCCTCGCCGGTCCCCGCTCCGGCAGCGCGGTCCAGACCAGCCCCGCCCGAACGGATCCGGGTGCTGCCCGTCGGCCAACCAGCCCCACCGCAGCCCCGCCAGCCGCAGCCCAGCCGCCAGCCCCGCCAGCCCCGGTCAGCCGTGACGAGCCCCGCCAGCCGCAGCGAGCTGAGGTCAGCCGCGCTCGAGCGCGGTGGGGAGCAGCCCCAGGGGCGGAGAGCCGAGGTCCATCAGGGCGGTGTGGAACCGCTTGAGGGTGAACCCGGTTCCCCAGGTTTCCCGGGCCTGCTCGCGCAGCGCCCTGATCTCCAGCTTGCCCCAGGTATACCGCCCGTAGGTCGGGTCGAAGGTCGCGCGCCGCGCCTCAGACCCCGCCGCCGATCCCGCCAGGTGGGTGTCCGCCTCGAAGCGGGCCGTCGCCTGCTCGACCGTCCAGCCCGCGGTGTGCACGCCGAGCGCGCAGGCCAGCCGGGTCACCCGCACCAGGGCCTCCAGCCAGACGCCGACCGCGAAGCGGGGATCGTCGGCCAGGAACCCCTCCTCGACGCACAGTTCCTCGGCGTAGTGGGCCCAGCCCTCTACGAAGGCGCTGGAGAACAGCGTGCGGCGCACGTCGCCGCGGACCCGGCGCAGCGCCTGGTGGTGGGAGAAGTGCCCGGGCGCGACCTCGTGCACGGTGATGGCCGGCAGCGTGCTGGCGCTGAACACCTCGAGCCACTCCTCGGCCTCCGCCGCGGGCCAGGACTCGTCCGGCGGGGTGATCCAGTACCAGGACGGCGCGTCGGGCTCGGCCGGAGCGTTGGTGGAGATCATCGCCAT
>DASWUW010000661.1:0-8782 GCA_036406335.1 Trebonia sp. | reverse complement strand
CCTAGCGAACCGATGTAGTAATCGAGAACCGCGGGCTGATCCGTCGTGTACAACTCGGCGTACTCGATTTTTTGCGCAACCATGCCGACAGTTTCACGGCTATTTGCTATTCCCGGTAACTTCCGCATTGCTGTCGTCAGAATTAAATGTCTCGCTAACTTAGGTCAGTGCGAAGCAAATTGCGAGATGTGATCGACACCGCCCGCTGGCAAGGTAGAAGAGAACTTTCTGGCATTGCGAACAGTGCCTGACAGGAGGAAACGCCGATGCGGTCTTTCGCTGGCACCGGACGAATTTGCAGCCAGCTTAGCCCCGGGAACGGAGCGGCAGTCCTGGTGGCCGACTTCAAGGCACTCAACGGAGAGCCCCGGCTCAGCCAGCTGATCTGCGACGTGGCCGCCGACCAGAGAATCTACCAGGTAGATCCGCGTGGCGCGGTGTCCGGGGACCGGCTCTACGCCTCCCTGCCGGAACTGGCGGACGAAGCCGCCGCGATCTTCCGCTCGTCCGAAGCCGCCGCGCTCACCGGCCAGCGGGTGTTCATCGTGAGCCACTGCAGCGCGGTGGACCTGTCGCTGCAGATCGCCAGCCGCCTGACCGAGGCCTGCGAGGTGACCGCCATCCTGGTCCGGCCAACCTGGCCCGGTACGGAAGAGAACATCGCCGCGCGCTTCGCGGAGTTCCAGGGCAAGTTCGGCGCGGGCAGCCGTCCCTGTCCCGACCTGGGCGGCGATCCTTGGTCCTGCGTCGCGGAGATGGAACAGCTCATGCGGGAGGGGCTGACGGCGGTGGCGGCGCGGCTCGGCCTCGACAAGGCCCCGTCGGCCTTCTCCGAGCTGCTGCTGACGTACCGCAGCTGGCTTGCGTTCCTGCTGGCCTGCCGTAACGACCAGCCCTCGCGGGCGCCGTCGGCCGCGGTGGCGGTGGCGGTGCTGACCGGTGAGCCGGACTTCGTACTGCCGGGAACTGATCCGGGGCGGTGCCGCATCGTGGCGACACCCCCGGCCGAACACCCCGATGCGATGACGCCAGAGCTCGCCAAGCTCGTCCTTGACCAGGTCATGAGCTCCTGAGCCGTCGTTAACGGGGCCGCGCCTGCGCGGGTAATCGAGGAGATTCGCACGTCAGAGAATGGAAGGTGAGCGGCTGGTGGCTACTACTGGGACGGAAGGCGCGCGGGAGGTACTCGCTGCCTACGCTGGAATCGCGGACGTCGCGGTCCTGGTCCATGAGCAGGAATCCGTCGGCCAGGTCCAGGTCGCCTACGTAGTGCTCAGCGGCCCCGGTCTCAACCTGGCCGAGCTGCACAAGCACGTCAGGCAGGAGCTGCCGGGCAGCGCGGTGCCGGCCGCCATCACGGTCGTCGACGCGATCCCGCTGACTGCCGCGGGAACGGCCGAGCCGCGGGCGCTCCCCGCCCCTGACCTGAGCGGCCTGGTGCCGTACCGGTCACCGGACACTCCCCGCCAGGAGGCCCTGTGCGCGATATTCGCCGAGGTGCTGGCCAGGCCCCGGTGCGGCGTCGATGACAATTTCTTCGCCCTGGGGGGCGAGTCGATCGACGCCATGCTGATAGCGAGCCGGGTCAGCCCGGCGGTCGGCCGGGAAATATCGATGAACGACCTTTTCGACGCGCCGACCGTCGCCGAGCTTGACCGGTTCCTCGACGACGCAGCCTCGGAGGCTAGCAATGGCTAAGGCGGCCGACCGGATGCGGGGCATGCGGCAGTCTCCGCTGCGGGCCATGACCGTGCGCTGCCAGGAACTCGGCGCCATCAATCTCGCGCAGGGACTCTGCCAGGTGCCGCCGCCCGCCTCGCTGCTGGCGGAAGGCGCGCGCCACTTCCCCGAGTTCGGACATTCGTACAGCCCGGCCGAGGGCCTGGCTGCCTTTCGCGAGGCGGTCGCGGACAAGCTGAAGCGGCACAGCGGGCTCAGCGTCGAGCCGGCCACCCAGGTCGTGGCCACGGTCGGCGCGACCGGCGCCCTCATCGCGACGCTCACGGCGCTGCTTGACCCGGGCGACGGCGTGCTTCTCTTCGAGCCCTTCTACAGCTATCACCTGGCCGCGCTAAAGGTGCACGACGTGCGCCCGCAGCCGGTCCGGCTGATCGGCCCCGACTTCGAGATCGCCGAGGAATCGCTGCGCGCGGCCATCACTGACCGGACCCGGGCAATGATCTTGTGCACGCCGAATAACCCGAGCGGGCGGCGGCTGACGGCGGCGGAGCTGGTGACCATATCGGCTGTCGCCGAAGAACACGATCTGCTCGTCATCACCGATGAGGTATACCAGGACATTTACTTCGGCTCCGCGCCGCATATCGCTCCGGCGACGATCGGCAACCTGGGCGAGCGCACCCTGACGATATCGTCGCTGGGGAAGTCGTTCAGCGTGCCGGGGTGGCGGCTTGGCTACGTCTGCGGCCCGGAAAAGCTGATGCGCGTGATCAGGGTCGCGGCCGACGCGCTGGTGGGATGCGCGCCGACCCCGCTGCAGGAACTGGGCGCGCGGGCACTGCGGCTGGGGGACGAGTATTACCACGACCTCCGCGCGATGTACGACGCCAAGCGGAGCGCGCTGGCAGCAGGACTGGCCGCCGCCGGGTTGTCGCCTAACGAGCCGGAGGGCGCCTACTACCTCTGGGTCGATTGCTCCCGGATGGGAGTGGCGAGCGGGGCCGAGGCGGCCGAGATCCTGCTGCAGACAAGCCTGATCGGAACGGTGCCGGGCGAGGCGTTTTACCTGAGCCCGCCGGATCGTCCCTACGTCCGCGTCTGCTTCTCCCTGCCCGACGAGGTCATCGCCGAAGCCGTCAGCCGGCTGGCGAGCGGTGATCTGAGCGGTGGCTGACCAATGAGAGAGCCGGGGACCGGCCGCTCGGTCCTCGTCACCGGAGCGGCCCGCAGCATCGGACGGGCCATCGCGGCGCGGTTCGCGACGGCGGGCGACCGGGTGGCGATCCTCGACCGGACGCCGGGCGGCACCGCCGAGGAACTGCTGGGCGAGCTTGACGGCAGCGGGCACGTCTTCGTCCAGGCCGACCTGACCGACAGCGACGCCCTGCCGGCGATGGTGGACGCGGCCGTCGGGCAGCTAGGCGGCCTGGACATCCTGGTCAACAACGCCGGCATCTTCGCCGAGCACCCGGTCGCCGAAGTGAGCTACGCGGCCTGGCAGGAGCACTGGCACGCCATCCTCGGGGTCAACCTGATCGGCGCGGCCAACGTGACCTGGTGCGCGGTCAGGCACATGAAGGAGCGCGGCGGCCGGATCGTCAACGTCTCGTCGCGCGGCGCGTTCTGCGGCGAGCCGAACGCGCCGGCCTACGGGGCCAGCAAGGCGGGCCTGAACTCCTTCACCCAGTCGATGGCGATCGCGCTGGCGCCGCATCGGATCTCGGTCTCGGGCGTGGCGCCCGGGTTCGTGGCGACCGATATGTCAGAGAAGTACCTCAAGCCGCCGGGCGGCGACGAGATCAGGGCGCAGAGCCCGTTCGGCCGGGTGGCCGAGCCGGAGGAGATCGCCGCGGCGGTGCTCTACCTGGCGTCCGCCCAGGCCGAGTGGGCCAGTGGCGCGATACTCGACCTGAACGGCGCCTCCTACCTCCGGACCTGACGGCCCAGGTCACCGGTCTCAGGACCTGGCCGCCTCAGGATCATCGGGCCAGCCGACAGGATCATCGGGCCAGCCGACAGGATCATCTGACGGCCGGCTTCAGGAGCTGACCGCTCTCCGGAAATAGCCGGCCACCACGTCCGGCCGGCGGGGCCGGCCTAGACCGGGCGTCAGGCGCCGGAGGCCCGCTGCTGCTCCATGAGCCGGGCGATATCAGCCACCGTCCGCAGCTCGAGCAGCTGATCGTCGGAGATGGCCATGCCAAGCCGCCGACTGAGCGCCACCGACAGGTCGACCATGGCCAGTGAGTCCAGGCCCGCGTCTTCGCGGCTGGCGTCCGGTGACACCGCGCTGGCGTCCAGTTGCAGGTCCTCGATCATGATCGTCTTGAGTAGCTCGTACACGTGTCCTCCGGTGTCTGCTAGCTAAATGCCCTGGGGGTCGTGGATGTCGAGTTGGGGCCACGTCAGCGTGGTAGCTCCCCAGGTCAGGCCGCCGCCGAAGGCGACGAGAAGCAGCTGCTGGCCCGGCCTGAGGGTCCCGCTCAGCGCTGCCTGGGCGAGCAGGACGGGGATCGAGGCGGCGGCGGTGTTGCCGACCTCGCCGATGTTCTCGGCCACGACCTCGCGGGGCAGGCCGAGCGTGACCGCCAGCGTGGTGTTGATGCGGGCGTTCGCCTGGTGCGCGACTAGGCGGTCAACGTCGCCCAGCTGCCAGCCGGCCGCGGTCAGGGCCGCTGTCGCGGCGGCGCTCATCCGGCTGACGGCCTCGCGGTACACGTCGCGCCCGCGCATCTGGAAGTACTGCGATGCGCGGTCGGCCACGGGTTCGCCGGCCGGCTGTCGTGACCCGCCCGCCTTCACCGTGATCAGCTCGCTGCGATCGCCGTCGCTGCCGAGCACGATCGGCCCGATGGCGCCCGGCTCATCGGCCTGGCCGCGCCGCAGGACCACCGCGCCCGCCCCGTCCCCGAATATCGGCTGGGTCGTCCGGTCGTCCGGGTTAAGCAGGGTGGAGAACGCTTCCGCGGCGATCAGCAGCACCCGGTCGGCCATCCCCGCCGCGATGAAGCCCGCCGCCGTGGCCAGCCCGTAGAGAAACCCGCTGCACACGGCGGAGACGTCGAAGGCGGCGACGCCGCCAAGGCCGAGACGCGAGGCGACCTCGGGCGCGGTCGCCGGGCAGCGGTAGTCCGGGGTGGTGGTCGCCAGCACGACCGCGTCGGCCGGCCCGCCGCCGGCCGACTTGAGCGCGGCCTTGCCTGCCTCGACCGCGAGGTCGGAGGTCGCCTCGCCCGGCTGGATCCGGCGGCGGCGGGATATCCCGGTCCGGCTCAAGATCCATTCCTCTGACGTGTCGAGCCGCGCGCACAGCTCCGCGTTGCTCACCACCCGGGCCGGCAGCCAGTA
Organism: Trebonia sp.; assembly: GCA_036406335.1. Taxonomy (GTDB): domain Bacteria; phylum Actinomycetota; class Actinomycetes; order Streptosporangiales; family Streptosporangiaceae; genus Trebonia. The sequence continues at coordinate 3,754 of DASWUW010000661.1, read as the reverse complement.
CCCGATGCCGCAGATGATCGCGTGATCTCCGGTCCCGGCCGCACTGCCCTTCACGGCTTTTCCTGGGCCCGGGCGTTGCTCAGGGCGAGCGCGACATCCACGATGAGATCCTCTTGCCCCGCGACCGCCTGGCGCCGGCCAAGCTCGAAGAAGACATCACGGGGGTCGACGCCCTCACGGGCGGAGATGTCGAGCACCCGGTTCTTGAATCCGGAGAACACCCCGGCCAGCCCGCTGACGACGGAGACCGAGTCGATCTTGGGCGGGGCGGGCATCAGCTCTCGTTCGGCGATGTCGGCCGCGTCAAGCAGCCGGTACAAGTCGACCCCGGTCCGGTACCCCACCCGTTCGAGCACGGGCACCAGGACCTCGAGCTGGGTGTTGCCGGCGCCAGCGCCGAAGCCCCGGGCGCACGCGTCGAGGATGGCGGCCCCAGCGTCGGCCGCCGCGATGGAGTTCGCCACTGCCAGGCCGAGGTTGTTATGCCCGTGGAACATCACCGGCACGTCGACCGCGGCCCGGATGGCCGTGATCCGCTCGGTGACGTCGGCCGGCAGGTAATGACCAGAGGAATCGAGGATGCCGACCCCGGCCGCACCGTAGCCGACCAGGCGCGCGCACTCCTCGGCGAGCTGGTCGGGGCTTGCCATGTGGCTCATCAGGAGCACGCCGTGCCCCTCGACGCCCTGCTCGCGTAGGAAGCCGAGGTGCCGTTCGGCCAGGGTGGCCTCGGTGCAGTGAGTGCCGATGCGCACCAGGTCGGCCCCGCGCGCGATGGCGTTCCTGATATCACCGATGGTGGCCCATCCCGGCAGCATGAAGACACCGAGCTTGCTGTCGGTCAGCGCTTCCCTGGTAATCGACAGCATCTCGTCATCGCTCAGCCGGGCCTGGCCGACCTGAAGCGAGGAACCGCCGAGGCCGTTGCCGTGGCCGACCTCGACCACCGGGACCCCCGCGGCATTCGCGGCCCGCGCGTAGGCGCGCAACTGGTCCGGGCCGAGGTTATGCCGGACGGCATGGTGGCCGTCGCGCAGGCTCGGATCGTAGATCTGGATCGGCTTGCCGCCGGCGACGTCCGGGCCGGCGGCCTTGGTGCTTACTGAATCGCTGGCAAGCTCGCTCATGGCATCTCCACCCCTGCTACCGAGTCCACCCCGGCTGCCGAGAGCCGGTCCGCCGCGTAACTCTCGGCCACCTGAATCGCGGCGGAATTGATGATGTCGAGGTTCCCGGCGTACCGCGGTATGCGGTCGCCGGACGACGTGACCTCGACGGCGATGAAGGCCCGGCCGTCATTCACGGTGCACGCCTTCACGGCGAAGCCCGGCGCGAACGACCGGACCTCAGCCGCGGCCTCCGCCACCCGCGCGCGCACCGAATCCACGGTGAGATCACGGCCAAGCAGGGACATGGCGACCCGGAACGTAGCCGGCGGCCGGGCCGGGCTGATATTGACGATGGCCTTGACGTCGCTAACCCCGGTGAAACAGCGGACCGCTTCCTGCGTGGTGTCGAGGAACTCATCGAGGTTCAGCCGCGTACCGCGACCGACGCTCAGGGTGGCGGCCGTCGTCACCACCTCGATGTAGTCGACCTGGTGCGCCTTCGCGATCGCGTGCAGGATCGGCACTGACGCCTGCCCGCCGCAGGTCACCATGCTGATGTCCCGGTGCGCGGAGATGTCCGCCCGGTTGACGGTCGGGATGACCATCTGCCCGCGCCGGCTCGGCGTCAGGTCGACGATCAGCGTATCGAAGGCGGCCAGCTTCTCCGCGTGCTCGGCGTGGAAGGCCGCGTAAGTGGCGTCGAAGACCACGTCGAACGGGTCCTCGGCTTCGAGGAGAGACTGGATGCCCCCGGCCGCGACCGGCACGCCGAGCTTCTCCGCGTGCCGCAGTCCCGGGGTGGCCGAGTCCCGGCCCGCGACCAGCCGCAGGTCGAGATAGTCTGAGCGCTCGATCTTAGTCATCAGGTCGACGCCGATCAGGCCGGCCCCGAGCATCGCCACAGACAGCCGGGGGTAGTTGTTCATCCGTCACTCCTTCTCTAATCGGGCTGCGACTACAGCTCCGCGACGCCGGTCACCGAGGTCACGGCGCCGCCGCCGATCCAGATCTCGCCGTCGGCGTCCTGGCCGACGTGCACCCGGCCGCGTCGCCCTAGCACGGTGCCCTGACTGACCACGTACGGGGCGCGGACCAGGCCGGCCGACAGCAGCCAGCGGGCGAGCGAGGCGTTGAAGCTGCCGCACACCGGGTCCTCGACGGTGACGCCGTTGCTGCGGAAGAACGCCCGCACCTCGAAGGCCTCCGGTGAGCCGGGCGGGTAAGGCCCGAAGACGCCCACGTCGACCGAGATGGCGGGCGGCCGCAGCGCGAGCACGGCCTCCGCGCTCTCCAGCATCACGCCGATCCAGCCGGGGCCGTTGTCGGCCCACCGCGCCGCCGCGATGTCACCCCGGGCGATGCCGAGCATGGCCGCCAGCCGGACCGCCAGGGCCTCATCGACCGGCTCGCCCCGGAGCACCGGCGGGGCCGCGAACGCCAGGCCTGCTTCCAGCCGCCTGATCGGGACCAGGCCGACGCCGCACTGCTGCACGACCAGTCCCGGCCGGCGCGGGCGGTGGCCGGCTTCCAGCCAGGCGTGGCAGCTGCCCAGGGTCGGGTGGCCGGCGAACGAGAGCTCGCGCGACGGCGTGAAGATTCGCAGCTGGTAGTCCGCTTCAGCGGCGGTCGGCTGAACCACGAACGTCGTCTCCGACAGGTTCGTCCAGTTAGCGAAGCGCTGCATTTCCTCGGTGCTCAAACCGTCGCCGCCCAGCACGACGGCGACCGGGTTGCCACGGTAGGGAACGGTGGTGAATACGTCAACCTGACGGAACTGGCGGATCATGAGACCGGCTTTCTTTGCTTCAGCAACGGCTTGCACCGTCAGTGGTGGCGCGCTTGTACGCCAGCGTCATGCCGTCGAAGACGGGAAGCATGCTCAATTCGACCCGCTCGTCCTTGCTGAGCGCGGAGTTCAGCGCCCGCACGGAGTCCGTCTCCGGGTCGCTGATGCCCGGCCGCGCCACGTTGCCATCCCAGAGGACATTGTCGATGACCATCAGCCCGCCGGGCCGGAGCAGCTCAAGGCATCGCTCGAAATAGAGGAGGTAGTTTTCCTTATCGGCGTCGATGAAGGCGAAGTCGACCGTGCCGGCCGCGCCGTCGGCCAGCAGCGCGTCCAGCGTCTGGGCGGCCGGGCGCAGTTCGAGCTGGATGCGGTCGGCGACGCCGGCCCGCTCCCAGAACGGGCGCCCGATGCCGGCCCACTCCCGGTTGAAGTCGCAGGCGATGACACGGCCGTCCGGGGGCAGCGCGCGGGCCATCGCCAGCGTGCTGTACCCGGTGAACACCCCGACCTCGACCACGGTGCGGGCGGACATCAGCCCGACGAGGAAGCCGAGCAGCTGCCCCTGCTCGGGCGAGACCGCCATCATGTGCTCGAACACCTGCGAGGTGGCCGTCCGCAGCTCGCGCGCGATATCGTCCTCGCGCAGCGAGACGTCCAGCACGTACTGCCGGATTTCTTCGTCGATAACCAGGTTGACGAGCACCGGCTTCCTCCCTCTTCAGCAGTGCGGTCGGGTCAGAAGACGGGGTCGTGCGGCGTGTTCTGGTAGGCGGCCAGCCGCCACTCGCCGTCGCGCCGCACGACCGTCCAGGAGGCGCGGATGGCCTGCTTGGCCGACACCTCCGTCTCGCCCGGC
>DASWUW010000660.1:0-4005 GCA_036406335.1 Trebonia sp. | reverse complement strand
AATAACATTTTCGTCTCATTTCGGACACTGAGCCCGTACTGTGGGCACCTCGGCCGCCGCCGACCGTTCTACCTGCGGATATTCGCGGGCGCGACGGCTCCTACGACCACGGAGACAGATGTCCGCACCCCGTAACTCCCGCAAACTGGTAACGCTGGCCGCCGTGCTGGGCCTGATGGTGATCGCGGCCTTCGGCGGCTACGCGGCCGCGTCGAGCCGCACTCCGGCCGCCCGCCTGACCGAGAGCGCGAGCCTGGCCGGCGCGCAGGCGAGCGCAGCCAGCCGGCCCGTGACCGTCCACGCCTGCCTGGCCGGCGGGAATCTCACCCGGGTATCGGTTACCCGGGCTGCCAGGTGCCCGGCCAGGTCGACCCCGGTCCAGTGGACCGGCCAGGCCGGCGCGGCGTCATCCCCCCGGCCGGACCCCAGCTCCACTGCTTCCGCGCACCCGTCGGCGCCCGCCAGTACCCCTCCCGTCACCAGCGCCCCGCCCGTCACCAGCAGCGCTCCGGTCACCACCCCGTCGACCGCGGCGGCCAGTTCGCCCGCGCGGGGCCCGGCCTGCGTCACCTCGGCCGGGGGCGGCTCCTGCGGTCCCTACACCTACGCGGAGATCAGCGGCAGCGGCGTCAACGGCGGGAACGGGACCAGCGTTATCCAGGACATCTGGAACCAGGTCAGCGGCGCGACCCAGACGCTGACCGCTTACAGCCCGGGAGACTGGAGTGTCGCGGCGAACCTGCCGGCCGGCAACAAGGCGGTGGTCTCCTACCCGGACACCCAGCAGATCTACACCCGGCCGGACAACACCCCCAACCCGCTGGCGGGGTACGCCTCCATTACCAGCTCGTACGCCGAAACCGGCCCGGCCGGCGACCTCTACGAGGCGGCCTACGACATCTGGGCCAACCGCGGCTCGCAGGAGATCATGATCTGGGTGGACAACCACGGGCAGGTGCCCGCCGGTTCCGTGGTTGCCCGGGTCGCCATCGACGGCGTGGGCTACCAGGTCTGGTCCACCAGCGGTCCCGGGTCCGTCGGCCACCCGGTGTCCCTGGTGATGGACTCGAACCAGACGTCCGGCTCGGTGAACCTGCTGGACGACCTCAAGTGGCTGGAGTCCAACGGCTACATGGCCGCGGGCAGCGGCATCAACCAGATCGACTTCGGCTGGGAGATCTGCTCTACCGGAGGCGTCCCGGCAACGTTCACCCTGAGCCAGTACGGGATCAAGGCCAGCTGCACCAGCGGGACATCCTGCACGAAGTAGCCCGGAACGCGGCCAGCCTGCACCTCGGGTCCCCTGTTCGATGTCCCAGCCGATAGCGTCTGTACTGAGAATCACTGGCCCCCTGCGCGCCCGATACAATGGCCGGTCCTGCCATTGGGCGCGCACCGGGGGGTACGGGGGGTCGTCCCCCGGAAGACAACAGGGGGATGCCGGTGGAGGTCTACGACTCGCTGACCGAGGTGATGGGCAACACGCCGCTGCTGCGGCTGAAGTCGGTCACGCGGAATGTCGCGAAGACGCCGGACGTGCTGGCCAAGGTCGAGTACCTGAACCCGGGAGGCTCGGTCAAGGACCGCATCGCCCTGCGGATGATCGAGACGGCGGAAAAGCAGGGCCTGCTCAAACCGGGCGGCGTGATCGTCGAGCCGACCTCGGGCAACACCGGGGTCGGCCTGGCCATCGTCGCCCGCGAGCGCGGCTACAAGTGCCTGTTCACCTGCCCAGACAAGGTGGCCGGAGACAAGATCTCCGTGCTCCGGGCCTACGGCGCCGAAGTGGTGGTGTGCCCCACCAGCGTGCCGCCCGACCACCCGGACTCCTATTACAGCGTCGCCCGCCGCCTGGCCCGGGAAACCCCGAACGGCTGGCAGCCGGACCAGTACGCCAACCCGGACAACCCGGCGGCCCACTACCACTGGACCGGCCCGGAGATCTGGCGGCAGACCGGGGGGGAGATCACCCACTTGGTGGCGGGCATCGGCACCGGCGGCACGATCTCCGGTACCGGCCGCTACCTCAAGGAGGCTTCCGGCGGCCGGGTGCAGGTCATCGGGGCGGACCCCGAGGGCTCGGTCTACTCCGGCGGCGGCGGCCGTCCTTACCTGGTGGAGGGGGTCGGCGAGGATATCTGGCCGACGACCTTCGACCGGCACATCGCCGACCGGGTCATCGCGGTCAGCGACGCTGACTCCTTCTCCATGACCAGGAGGCTGGCCCGGGAAGAGGGCCTGCTCGTCGGCGGTTCGTCCGGCCTCGCCGTCGCGGCCGCGCTGCGGGTCGCGGCCGAGGCGGAACCCGACGCGGTGATCGTCGTCATCCTGCCCGACGGCGGGCGCGGCTACCTGTCCAAGATCTTCAACGACGCCTGGATGTCCGACTACGGGTTCCTGCGCGACACCGATACCGGCCCCACGGTCGCCGACCTGCTCGCGGCCCGGGAATCGGGGCTCCCGGCGCTGGTGCACGTCCACCCGGACGAGACCGTGGCCCAGGCGATCGCGCTGCTCCGCGAGTACCACGTCTCCCAGCTGCCGGTAGTCCAGGAGGAGCCGCCGCTGATGGCGGCCGAGGTAGCGGGGGCGGTCGCCGAGCGCGACCTGCTCGACGCCCTGGTCAGCGGCCGGGCCAAGCCAGGAGACCCGGTCAGCAGGCACATGGCCCCGCCGCTGCCCGTGCTCGGCCAGGGCGAGCCGGTCAGCCGGGCCGCCGCCGTGCTTGAGAAGTCAGGCGCGGCCCTGGTGCACGTGGACGGCAAACCCGCCGCGGTACTCACCCGCGCGGACCTTCTCGGCTACTACGCGGGAGCGGCATCGTGATCCCTGAGCAGAGCAGCCAGACACCCGGCTTCGAGACGCTGGCGATCCACGCCGGCCAGGAACCGGACCCGGTCACCGGGGCGGTAGTCTTGCCCATCTACCAGACCTCGACCTACAAGCAGGACGGTATCGGCGGCACCCGGGGCGGTTACGAGTACTCCCGTACCGCGAACCCTACCCGCACCGCGCTGGAGGAATGCCTGGCCGCGCTGGAGAACGGCGCGCGGTCGTTCGCCTTCGCGTCCGGTATGGCCGCGGAAGACTGCCTGATCCGCACGCTGTGCCGGCCGGGCGACCGTGTCCTCATCCCGGGTGACGCCTACGGCGGGACCTACCGGCTGTTCGACAAGGTGCTGAAGGCCTGGGGGATCGGGTACACCCCGGTCCAGCAGACCGACACCGGCGCCGTCGCGCGGGCCGCCGCCGCCCAGCACCCGCGGATCATCTGGGCCGAGACCCCGACCAACCCGCTGCTGGCTATCGTTGACATCCGGGCACTGGCCGAGATCGCCCGCTCCTGCGGCGCGCTGCTGGTAGTGGACAACACGTTCGCGTCGCCCTATCTGCAGCGCCCGCTTGACCTGGGCGCGGACTTCGTCGTGCACTCCACCACCAAGTACCTCGGCGGTCACTCGGACGTGGTCGGCGGCGCCGTTGTCATCAAGGACCCGGGGCACGCCGCCGACCTCGCCTTCAACCAGAACGCCACCGGCGCGGTGTCCGGCCCCTTCGACGCCTGGCTCACCCTGCGCGGCATCAAGACCCTGGCCGCGCGGATGGACCGGCACTGCGCCAACGCCGCCCGGATCGCCCAGGTCCTGACGGAGCACCCGGCCGTCGCGTCGGTGCTGTACCCGGGGCTGCCCGGTCATCCGGGGCACGAGATCGCCCGGGCGCAGATGCGTGACTTCGGCGGCATGGTCTCCTTCCGGCTGGCGGCGGGGGAGGAGGCGGCGGTCAAGGCCTGCGCCCGCACCGCGCTGTTCACCCTGGGCGAGTCGCTCGGCGGAGTCGAGTCGCTGATCGAGCACCCGGCCCGGATGACCCACGCCTCGGTGGCCGGGTCGCCGCTCGAGGTCCCGCCGGACCTGATCCGGCTGTCGGTCGGGATCGAGGACCCGGCCGACCTGGTCGCCGACCTGCTGCAGGCGCTCGGCGAACTGGCACTGAGGCTGGCAA